>JADFIX010000090.1 GCA_022566435.1 Planctomycetota bacterium | reverse complement strand
ATAACATCGTGGGGTTCTCCTGTAGAAAGAATTCCGTTTTGGCGATCTCACACGGATACGCCGTCCAACGAATTCTGCAGGAGAACGCTCTTTCATAGAATCACTTCGTTCCTTACGAGGTGGGTTCGCGATTATTCCGTCGGACGCATGGCCCCAGTTTTTGAACTTGGCGTCTCGATTGATTCGACTACGTCTCACAGCCGCTACCGAAGACCAACGGGAGAATCGACAACCCACGTCTGAAAAGACGTGGGCCACGCACCCACCCTGTTTCTCTAGGTGATAAACGTGATTATCGCGTAGGGGGAATCTGACACGAAAAGCGTCCATGACGAATATTGACAATATACGCCATTTGGGGTATATTGCACGTATGGCTTCGTTGAATGTTTCTATGCCCGATGATCTGCGAGATTTCGTGGACCGACGAACCCGCGAAGGCGGCTTCAGCACGCCGACCGAGTACGTGCGCTCACTCATCCGCAGCGACCGGCAACAAACCCAGCAAACCCCGTTCGAGGCGCTTATTCTCAAGTGGTTCAGGCAAGGACACCTCTCCGAAAGTGAAGAAGCCTCACTGCCTCCCGGCTTGCTCGATCGAACTCGGCAGTCACTCGAAAAGTTGCTCACCGATGGACTCGACAGCGGACCGGCGTCACCCATGACCGACGAGGACTGGAAGACGCTACGCGAGAAAGCCGAGAAACGCTGGTCCAAGCGAGCCAATGGCAAGCAGGATTAACAAACGCCCCAAGGCGATTCACGATCTGGAGGAATCCGGGACCTTCATTGGACGCGATAGCCTGGACGCGGAACTACGATTCTACGACGCGGCCGAAGCGACCTTCAAGAAAATTGCCGACATGCCTCGGCTTGGGCGTAAACGAAGCGAACTGGCAAACGAAAGCCTATCCGATGTTCGTTCCTTTCCGATCCACGGCTTCAAGAATTGGCTCGTTTTCTATCGCCCTACCCCCGATGGTATTGATGTTTTCCGCGTCCTGCACGGCGCTCGTGATTTGAATGCCATCCTCATGGATCACGAGTCGTAACGGATTACCACGGTGCCGAGAAAAGCACCAGGCGCACCTACATCAAATCCACCCGCTCATGCCATGCGGCTTCGACGACGGCCAGGTCACCCGTGGCATAGTCGACCTTTTCCTTCAGCTCGCTTAGGGCGTCCGGGTCGCGAAGCACGGCGGGGTCGGCGAATTGTTTTTGTAGATCGGCCAGGGTGACCTCGCGCTCGATGACCATCTCTTCCAAGTCGTCCGCCGATAGATGATCGTACTGCGCCGTTTTCGATTGTGGTGTTTCGGTTTCGGCGGCCTGCGTTCGCTCGGTCTTTCGATTCTTCTTCTTGGCAGTTTTCGTGCCTCGCGTCGGCGATGCCGATTCTTTTCGGCGGCGTTTTTCCGTTTCGGCGATGTAGTAGGAGTAGTTGCCGGCGTAGACTTGGCACTTTTCTTTCCGCATCACCAGCAGGCGATTCATGATCCGATCGAGGAAGTACCGGTCGTGGCTGACGCAAAGAACGGTGCCGGTGAACTCCAGAAGCGCCTCTTCCAGAACTTCGCAGGTGGGAATGTCCAGATGATTCGTCGGCTCGTCGAGTACCAGCACGTCGGGTTGCTGAAGCATCAAAGACGCCAGCCGCACGCGCGATTGCTCGCCGCCGGAAAGCGATCCCAGTTTCTTGAACACGTCGTCGCCGTGAAAGAGGAATCGCGCCAGGTAAGACCGTGCGTCGTGCTCGGTAAATGCCTCACAGACCGTGCGGATTTCCTCCACGACCGTCCGCACCGGATCGAGCGCGGCCGGCTCCTGTGCGTAATGGCTGATGCGCAGCTTCGGTCCCCATTCGAACGTTCCCTCGTCGGCCTCATGTTCGTCCAACAAGATTCGGAGAAGCGTCGTCTTGCCGACGCCGTTCGGGCCGGTGATGCCGAACCGGTCGCCCGCGAACACTTGAAACGTAAGATCGCTGAATAAGGCATTGTCATCAAACGTCTTGGCGAGTTCGTCGCAGCGCAGGATCGTGGTCGCATCCGCCTCGCGCTGGTCGAATTGAATCTTCGCCGATCTGCGATTCTTCGTGGTTTCGGTCACGAACTCACCGGCCGCGAGCCGGCGTTCCAATCGAACCCGCCTCCCCTGGGCTTCCTTGGTGCGCTGTCCGGCTAGATGCTTGGCGATGAACGCACGCTCTTTTTCGATGAATTCCTTGTCCTTCTGGTACTGCCGCTGTTCGGTCAACAAGTTGACCTGCTTTACACTGGCATAGTTGCTGTAGTTTCCTGGGTAATTGGTGACGCCACCGAATTCCAACTCCACGATCCGATCGCACAGCCGATCAAGCAGATATCGATCGTGAGACACGACGACCGCACCGCCGCGATGCGCGGCAAGAAACTTCTCGAGCCAGCCGACCGCGTCGATGTCCAAGTGGTTCGTCGGCTCGTCGAGGAGGAGAAACGTACTGTCGGTCAACAACAGCTTCGCCAGCGCGGCGCGACATTTCTCACCGCCGGATAACCGCCCCATCGGCGCTTCGTAGTCCGCGGGCGAAAAGCCCAGCCCACCGAGAATCTCGTGCAGACGAGTCTCGAACGTGTGCCCGCCGGACGTAATGAATCGGGCGTTGAGCCGCTCGTAGGCGGCCATCAACTCCGGAAGCTGCGGATCGTCGGCCTTGGCGGCGATTTCGTCGGCGGCCGCGTGCAGCTTGTCTTCCAGCTTCATTAGCGGGGCGAACGTACTGCCGACCTCTTCGCGCACGGTTTTTTCCAGTGAAACGTCCGGTTCCTGCGTGAGGTAGCCGATCTGCAGCCCCCGGCCTCGTACGATGTTTCCGAGATCCGGCGCGAGTTCGCCGGCGATAAGGCGGAAGAGCGTTGTCTTACCGGCACCGTTGGCGCCGATCAGCCCCACGGTTTGGTTTGCATGAAGATCGAGCGTAATGTCGCGCAGCACGATCTGTGTGCCGAATTGTTTGGTGACGCCGTGCAGCTCGATGATTGCCATGGGGACATGATAGGGAAGACATGGATCGATTCAAACCGCGGTAGGGTCCGGGTGCGTCAAGGCGAAAGGTCGCGTTAAGATTTGAATCACGGTAAGTGGGGTGTGCATCAGTCAAGGCGGCATTCTCGCGTATTCGTCCGTCAGGCCCCGATGATCTTGACCAACACCCGCTTCCGTCGCCGGCCGTCGAATTCGCCGTAGAAAATTCGCTCCCACGTGCCGAAGTCGAGCTTGCCGTCGGTGACCGCGACCACGACCTCGCGGCCCATCACCTGGCGTTTGAGATGGGCGTCGCCGTTGTCCTCTCCCGTGCGGTTATGTAGGTACTGCTCCGTCGGTTCGTGCGGTGCGAGCTGTTCCAGCCAGCGTTCGTAGTCACGGTGCAGGCCGGATTCGTCGTCGTTGATAAAGACGCTGGCGGTGATATGCATCGCGTTGACCAGGCAGAGCCCCTCGCGAATGCCGCTTGCGCGTAGGGCGTCCTCGACTTCGCCGGTGATGTTGATAAACGCACGGCGGCTCGGCACGTCGAACCACAATTCTTTTCTGAACGATTTCACGGCCGGGATCTCCTTTTCATGGCGCGACACGCTCCGCGAACAAGTCACCGACCTTGGATCGGGGCGGCTTTCTGGACGAGTGTCGGACTTCGGTGATACTGGTGCCGGTCGGCGGAAATTGCAAGCGGGACAGTGACTCGCGGGGTGGCATGGGCAAGCCTTAGCTTGCCCGTGAGGCGACTGGCAGGTGCGATTACACGCTGCCGAGCCGCATGCTTCAGCTTGCGCGGCGCTGCGATTGGCGGTGTCATGGTCGACTTCGGGGACGCCGCGCGGGCTAAAGACCCGCGGCTCAGGTAGTTGTGCAACTTATGAAACACGGTACGAGCGACACGAAACCGGCACTACGATTCAACCGCAACGAGGCGGGCGGAGCGCTTGGCGATCTAGGAACCTACATTCCGCTGCTCGTCGGCATGGTCAACAAGTGCGGGTTGCAGCTCGCTCCCACGCTGGTCATCGGCGGGCTCATGAATGTCGTGACCGGCCTGCTCTTTCGCATTCCCATGCCGGTGCAGCCCATGAAAGCCATCGCCACCGTGGCCATCGCCGAGGGGATGAACGAGCCGCAAATCCTCGTCGCCGGGATCATCACTAGTTTGGTACTACTCATGCTCGCCGTGACCGGGCTAATCGACTGGCTGAACCGGGTGATCCCCAAGGCCGTTGTGCGCGGTCTGCAGTTGGCGCTGGGGCTCAAGCTATTGAGCGGCGGGATCGCCATGATCGCGGATACGGAGATCATGTTCGGGTGGGATAGCATCGGCCTGGGTATTCTTTGCAGTTTGTTGGTCTTGTTTTTCTACTTCTCACGCCGCGTGCCGGGGGCGTTGGTCGTGCTCATGATCGGCGTGGTCGCACTTCTTTTCGCACACCCGGATCTTCTGAGTCAAACGCGGCTGGGAAGCGCTTGGACGATTCCGAATCTGACCAGCATGAGCGACTGGTCCGAGGGATTCTGGCGCGGCGCTTTGCCGCAGATTCCTCTCACGACTTTGAATTCAGTGATCGCGGTATGCGCCCTTTCGCTCGATCTGTTTCCACGCAGCCCGGCAAGACCGCGGCGGGTTGCGCTGTCGGTGTCGATCATGAATCTGATCGGTTGCCCGCTGGGTGCGATGCCGGCATGCCACGGTGCCGGAGGTTTGGCGGCGCAGCATCGATTCGGCGCTCGCACGGGCGGAAGCATCGTCATGTTGGGTGCGGCGAAGATCGTGCTGGGCCTGCTTTTCGGCGGGTCGCTATTGCTATGGCTTCAGGCATTTCCGGGATCGGTGCTCGGCGTACTGCTGCTTTTCAGCGGGTTGGAGCTGGCTATCGTTTGCCGCGATCAGACCAGAAAAGTGGATTTTTTCCTGATGATCCTGACGGCCGGTGCGTGCCTGGCGGTCAACACCGCCGTCGGCTTCGCCGTAGGCTGGATCATGGCCTTGCTGTTGCTTTGGGGCGTGTTTCGGATCGAGAAATCGCCGAAGAAAAAGGGTAGCTAAAGGCGCGTTTCGACAAGCCTCTGCAGCGACGGTAAGATCATGAGCGAGTCGCATGCCTGGGTCTTTTTGTCGTATTGGAATGAGCGATAAGAAAATGGATTTTCCACAACCGCGATCAGCGAAGTCGTTCGGGTTCAAGCACATCATCTACGAGAAGAAGGGCCACCGGGCGACGGTGACGATGAACAGGCCGGACGTGCTCAACTGTCTCGATTTTCCCACGTTGTGCGAGCTGCATCAGGCGTTCGAAGACGTCTCCTGGGACGACGAGATTCGCGTCATGGTGCTCACCGGGGCGGGCGACCGGGCGTTCTGCACCGGTGCCGACCTGAAAGAGCAGAGCAGATCGTGCCTCGACAAGCCCAACGCCTATTGGAAATGGATGGGCAAGTTCATCGAGGTGCACGAGAAGATGCGCAACATCGGCAAGCCGACCGTCGCCCGACTCAACGGCATGGTCGTCGGCGGCGGCAACGAGATGAACATATCCTGCGACCTGGCCATCGCCGCGGACGACATCATCATCAAGCAGGTCGGCGCGGCACGCGGCAGCGTGGCGGCGGCCGGTGCCACGCAGTGGCTCCCGTTAATCGTCGGCGATCGCCGCGCCCGGGAAATCCTCTTCCTCTGCGAAGACATCCCTGCGAAAAAGGCCCTGGAGTGGGGGCTGGTCAATGAGGTCGTCCCGCGCGAGAAGCTCGACGAAGCCGTCGACGCCATGTGCGCCAAGCTCATCGACAAGCTGCCCGAGTGCATGCGATACACGAAGCAGCAAATCAACTACTGGCGCGACATGTCCTGGCATCAAACCATCGGCCACGCCCGCGACTGGCTCAGCATCCACAACCGCGCCCCGGAGGTCCACGAGGGCGTCGCCGCGTTTGTGGAAAAGAGACCGGTGGATTACGGGAAGGTGCGTAAGAACAACGTGGAATAGCGATGCTTCACTGGGATGACGGCAAAGATGTAATAGAGGGCAACTCGGGCCCGCGCCGTCTACGGTAGGTATCTGTCTCCTCAAACGCCGATGTCACATGAGAAATCAGGCCGACGCGAAAACTCAAGAAAGACAGACCCGACCCCGCCGAATAGCGGCGGGATCGGGCCATCGGGGAATCGAGAGGTCGATGCAAGCGGTGGGTGCAGAGACGCCCGCCTGCTCGGCTAGTCTTCGTCTATCGATCGGCCGGCACCGACACGTTTTCTGGCCGCACGACCGTTCCCATCGAAGCCGTCAAACATGGATTGAAGGGCGGCCAGATCGAGCGTGCGCGTAGAAGGCGTGGTGACGCGCGAGGCATCGAGAAGGTCCGGGTCGATAGTGCCGCTGCGGATGGCGACGGTTACGCTGCCCTTCATTTCACCAATGTCTTCCACCGAGAACGAACGGACGAGACCGGCGTCCTGATCGTAGACGATCTTCACCGTGCCGCCGACCAGTTTCTGCAAGTCCTCTTCGTCGCGAAGGGCGTTTTCGATGTCTTCGACGTCCTCATCAGTTCTAATATCGTCGAAGTCGCCGAGTCCCGAATCGCGAAGCGCTTGGGCAATGACCCCTCCCATGGCGGCAATCGCTTCCTGATCGTCAAAATGGATGGTCAAGAGCAGGGTGCCGTCGCGTTGCGGCGTGACGGTCATACCGGTGTCCGAAGCGGATGCTATGATTTCTTCGAGCACTTGCGTGACACTCTCCGAACCCAGCGCCTGCAAGGTTTCGTCGATGTCGTGGTGGAAGCCTCTGTCGAGCATCTCTTTCGGAAGCATGATGAGTGTTTCCGTACCCGCAGGAAGAACAAAGGCGAGAATGGCCTGTACCTGCGGATCGGGTATGTCCAGCTCCCGCACCAGCACCCACCCGCCGTCGGCGGAGAATCCCAAGGATGCGTCGACGTGTATCGGAGGCTTACCGCCGCCTTCGGTCACCGTGACGTTGATGTCACCGGCCACGCCGTCATCTGAGATCTGTATGTTTCCGGAGATCGACACTTCGTCGAAAACCATCGAGTCGATTGTCAGTTCGATGAGCCGACTGTCTTGTAATTGTTCATTCAGTGCGGCGAGGATTTCGGCCGCTTGCACGGTCGGCCCGGAACTCCACATGAAGAGCAGTCCGGCCGTCAGGATAAGAGACGCCGCCAATCCGATGGCCGGGAAGAGTTTGCGATTTCGCGTGAACTCGGTGACCCGGGCCGTGCCGGGCGACGACCCGAGCTGTGCCGCACACTCTGCACGAACGTGCGGCGATACGCCGCTGGGCACCGATACTTGACGGCCGATGGTCTGGAGATTGTCGTGGAAATTTTGGTCGGCATCATTCGAGGGTTTCATGATTCGTTAGTCCTTTCCGTATTCTCGAGGATCGCGCGAAGGCGACCGCGAATTCGATACAAACGTGACTCGATGGCTTTTGAGGAAACGTCCAACTCGCGGGCTAAATCCTCCTGCGAGCGGCCATCGAAGTAGAAGTCGAAGATCAACCGCTGTTCCGTGGATGGAAGTGCGGTAATGGCGTACATCAGTCGGGCGATCGTGTCCTCGTCGGCCAATTCGTCGCCGTCCCATGGCTGGGATTCGAGGCGACCGAGGAGTTGCCGCGACTGTTCGGCGTCCTCCAAGTCGATCCGCCCGTTGTGCTTTTTCACGCTTCGCCAGTGCGCTTTGACGAGATTTCGCGCGATCCCTCTCATCCAGGATTCGCATTCGCCGTCGTTTGCGAAGAGGCGATTCTGCTGGGCGGCAATGCAACACGTTTGCTGGAGCAGATCATCGGCGACGTCTTGCCGTCCGGACACGCGAACGAGAATGAACCGGTAGAGCGCGTCCGCGCCGCGGTCAAAGGCCCGTTCGAGCTGCGATGTCGCGCTGGGCGCGTCGTCGATTGAAAACACCGTTTTCGTATCCAAAGGTACGCTCATAACACTCATGCGAAGTCTCCGTCTATTCAATGTTGTCAGCCGACACCGGATTATGCGCGCCGCAGGCCGAAACCCTTGCGTTTCGTACGGATTCTTACAAACACGGGCTGAATTCGAACCCAAATCGGCCGCTCGGACCGCTGAGAGTGAAGATACAGAGGGGTAGAGCCGCTTTGTTGTCGGCCTCCTGGCAGGCCCTGCGAGGTTGGTCGCCCGATCGCTCTCACGATATACTCAGAATGGTCGATCGGACTCGTCTCGACTGACCGGTTCCTCGGGCATGGACACCTGAGGTCGAAGGGACACGGATTGCCGAACCTCTATTGTCGTGTTGGCGCCCACTCTTCGAATTGTGGAATTGTACGAACACTTCTTGGGACGGATTCGGATGAGCACGTTGAAATCACGGTCCTCGGACACAAGCGGGTATGCAACCAACAGACTACGCTTCGCGAAACTCGGCATTTGCGTGACCGCACTCATCACATCGACCGGTTGTTTTCAAGAATGCCTCACGCCCTTTAGTGGATATCGCGTCATCGGTTCTCTCGTGGATGCGGAGACGGGGGATTCCATCGAGGGCGCGGTGTTGCAGATTCGATTGGAAAATGAAGACGGACCGATCGGCCTGCCGGCAGAAGCGATCACGCGTCAGGACGGTTCAATAGGTCACCGCCCAGGCGCATCGTCGGCCTTGCCCGGGTTGGCCTCGAGTATCGTCGTGACTGATTCATCGAGCGAGAGGTGCATCAGCTTCACGCTTGCGGATTTCGCATTGGCGTCGACAGGGCAACTGGGCGCCGAAGAATTCCCGGCGCTGACCGAGCCGTCCAATCTCGACCCTCCGCCACAGCCCGATCGGGCCATTCTTTCAATCAACCTTGGAGATTCAGCCGTCGAGGTCACGATCGATGTCACCGATACGATGATCGGGAATTGCCCGATCGAAGAATCTCCCCTCAACGTGTCGTGTAGGTTGAACCTGGGCGTGATTCCCGTTTCGTAGGGATTTGATGTTGGACGTTGGTCGCCGAGAGAAAATGGGCTCATCGGCTGCGGCATATGTCCTGGACCCGTTCCGTGACTACCTGGCCGTCCAGTCTGTAGGGTCGTTCATCATGCTTGCGAATCCGTTCTACAATGGAGCCCATC
>JADFIX010000089.1 GCA_022566435.1 Planctomycetota bacterium | reverse complement strand
GAAACGACCGACGAGTTCGGCGGCAATGTGCTGCGCGTCCGCGGCGCTACCGCCGTTACCTAGTATGTACACACGCCCGTTTCGTTTGAAGATTTCGATCAGCCGATCCGCGATCCGTTCGAGATGCGAGACCTGCTCTGCGGCGGCCGACACCGCACGCTGATGCACCGCGATCTGATCCTTCATCGTCTCGCTCACGGCGTCAGTCTCTCACCGCGAATACGATCGATCAGCTTCGTCGTGCTCAAGCCTTCCACAAGGGGCAAAAGAACAACGCGTCCGCCATAGGATTCCACGAACGCTCTCCCCACGACACCCTTTTCCGCCCAGTCCTCGCCCTTCGCGAGACGGTCCGGACGCAGCTTATGTATGAGTTCTTCGGGCGTGGGCTCGTCGAACCGGACGACATAGTCGACGCTCTCCAGCGCACCGAGCACGGCCGCCCGATCCTCGAATCGATTGAACGGGCGATCGCCCTCTTTTTCCAACGCCCGAACGGAATCATCGCTGTTCAGCCCAACAACCAGCAATGACCCCTCCTCACGACAGCGACGTAGAAAATCCACGTGCCCCGCATGAAGAATGTCGAAACAGCCGTTCGTAAAAACGACGGTTTCGCCACGATCGCGGCGAAGCGCGAGTTCCGCGCCCACCTCCTCGACCGCGGCGAGCTTGCCGTTTCGCAGTCTGTCGCTCAGCCGCAATTCCGCCAGTACCTCGTCGGTGGTAATCGGCACGCAGCCGAACTTCTCGACCTCCAATCCGCCGGCCACGTTGGCCAACCGCGCCGCGCTCACCAAGTCCGCCCCCGCCGCCACGGCCGCGGCAAGCATCGCCAGCACCGCGTCGCCTGCGCCGGTATTGTCGTACACGCTTCGGGGCACGGTCGGAAGGTGTTCGCATGCCCCCTCTCGCGTCACGACGACCGCGCCTTCACGATCGACGGTGGCCACCACCGCGCCGAATCCCTGAGATTGTAACAATTCAAACGCCGCCGCCGCGACCTGTTGCGTGGTATTCAGCCGTCGCCCCACGGCCACGGAAAGCTCTTCCCGGTTTGGTGTCAGAATATCGGCACCTTTGTAGCGGCTATAGTCGGACAAACGAGCGGGATCCACGATCACCCGGCGATCATGTGCGTTGCCGGCCGTGAGAATCGCCGCGACGACCTTATCCGTAATCATGCCCTTGTCGTAATCTTCAATGCAGACGACATCGACCAATTCCACCAACCCGGCGGCCACTTTCGCCAATTTGCTCGCAAGGTCCTCGGGCAGAGGCGTCGTATCTTCTTCGTCGACCCGCAAGAGTTGCTGGCGGTGCCGGTGTTGGGCAAGTCCTACCAAGCGCGTTTTTGACGTGGTCGGACGATCTGAGACGGTGATCACACCCTTGGTATTCACACCCAGTTCCTCAAGCAGCCTTCTGAGCGTTTCCCCGTGACTGTCGTCCCCGACCACGCCGCAGACGACCACTTCGCACCCCAGCGCCCGGAGGCAGGCGGCCACATTGGCGCTACCGCCGACCGCTTCGCGAGATTCGACGGTCCGCAACACAGGCACGGGTGCCTCAGGACTGATACGCTCCGCGTCGCCGAACAGGTAGCGATCGAGAATGAGATCACCGACCAGCAACACCCGCCTTCCGGCGAAAGCGTGAACCCAATGCGTCAAGTCCTTTTCCATGATTTCTCTCGCGTGACACTACCGCCGCACAACACCCGGCGAACGAATCGAAGATGGTAGACCCGACCCACGCCGGTCGTCAAATCGTATTGCCACCGCAAAAAAAATGAAATCCGGCTCGAATTTCCCAGTTCAGTCTACTGCCCAGGAGGTTTCCGCCACGGTGCCGCGGACGAACGGTGAGAAACAAGCAGATCAAGATTGGTTCCGAGCCTGCACGTCACGCTTCAGGTAGCTGAGGTCACGATACCGATGGCGTGATGGCGAACGATTCTCGAGAGGATTCAGGGCCCCGTGGTTGTTATGCGGACGCGGAACGGTTCGCCGTTTTCGACGGCCGGCTAGATGCGGGTCGGCACGGTCAGTCGAAAGTGGGCACCACCGAGAACGGGATGGTGTCGCGCGGCAAGGTCGAGACGCCCGCCAAGGAGTCTGGCCCACTCGCGGGCGAGGGCAAGCCCCAAGCCGATACCGCCCTGCGCGGTGGCTTTCGCCGCTTGACCACGACGAAAGGGTCGAAACACCAAACGTGCATCCCGACGGTCGATACCAGGACCGTTGTCGATCACATCCAGATAAAGTTCCGCGTTCTCCGACGAAAGGCGCACCAACACCTGCGGGCGATCCACGTTGCGAAGATGGCGGCAGGCATTGTTAATGAGTACGCCGGCGACCTGATTGATCAGGCTGACATCCGTGTGAAACGCACGGCCATTGGCCACTCCGTTCTCGGTTTTGGCCTCGACGCCGTGTTGAAGGCACCTCTCTTGGACCTCCTCGACAATCTTTGAAAGCAGCGCGGCGCCGTCCGTCTCGACGGGATTGAGCCGCACCCTGTGGTTCTCGAGCCGTGCGTATTCCAGAATGCTCTCGACCAGCGTAGAGAGGCGTAAGGACTCGACGTTGAGCGTGTCTAGATAGCCCTGCTTCGCGTCTTCCGGTACAAGACCGCCCGCGAGCATGTCGGCATAAAGGCGAAACGTGGTCAACGGCGTCCTCAGCTCATGCGTGACGGCGTATGCGAATTGCATTCGCCGATTCGTCAGTGCGACGAGGTTGTGCACGCCCCAGCCGGCAAGGAGCAAGACCGCGGCCGTAATCGTCCAAGTCAGATAGAGTTGACCACTTATGCTGGCCCACGCCGCCGCCGCGACGCTTCCGTCAGGCTGAGGAACGACAAGCCGCGCAGGGATAGAGGAAAGTGTAGAATCCGATGTCGCCGTATCGAGCCATTCTTCGGTCGCAACGCGTTCCAATTCGACCGTGGGAAACAAATCCACGACCTGCTCCAAGAGTTCCTTCCGCAACAACCGCCAGTCGCCGATAAATCCCTGGACCACTTCGTGGCCGTCGTAAAACCCGACTCGCACGAATGCCAATTTGTGTTCATCGATCAAGAACGGTGGAAGCCAGAATACGCTCATCGGATCCGGTGAAATGCCCAGATCCGGCGGGTCGGCACAGACATACTGCACCTCCTCCCGCGTTCGAAAACTTGTTCGACCGTACGAATCCGTCTCCTGCTCTATCACGTGAGCACATTGCTGGGGAGCTCTCCAAGGTTTCTGCTGCGCCTCAATGTTACTCTTAGTTCTCCGCTGAAAATCGCTTCCTTTCCGCCCACGCTCCCCATCGTGCCGTGGACGCGCTCTTGACGCATCCCCCATAACGATCTTGCCTGGTTCCAATCGACGACCGAAATGTTGCAAATCATGGCGATTCTTCGCCATTTTGACTTCGTGAATTAGATCGGAGTGCGACATCCTTCCACGAAACCACGCCATGGATTTTGCCGCGCGATGTTCTCGCTCGGTTTCCCAATTCAGCTCGACACCTGGGCGCACCTGGCCCAACTGAGGCGAGGACCGTTCTCCATTATCATAAGTTTGGAAGTTTAGGTCGATCCATGCATACGGAGGACCGTATTTCTTGAGTGGCGATTCCGCGACGACCAACGACGCGTCAACTCGCTCATGGTTCTCGTCAAGCACTTCTTGATATTCAACGGAATGGTGGCAGGAATAGTCCGTGAACGGCCGCTGTTTTTCAGACCGCAGAATACTACGCATGTAGCTGTCCATCTCGGAAACGGCCACCAGCACACTGCGGAACTTTTCCTTTTCAATGTTACGTTTGGCTAGTTCGAAAGTCGCGTCGGACGCCCAACCCATACCGCCCAGCACGAGCACCGCCACCAACAGATAGCCGCTCACCGCCGCCAGCTTAGACTTTTGCGAACTGGTCACGATCAGCCCTCCACCGCGCCGTCGTCGGTAACCGTCACGGCTTCCGGTCCGAGCATGTACCCCTTGCCGCGCACCGTGACGATCCATTCCGGCTCGTCGTCCGGCCCATCCCCTCGAAGCTTCTGCCGAAGACGAGTGATGTGCATGTCGATGGCACGCGTCTCCACGACACCGTCTCGGATACCCCACACACTGGACAGCAACTCCTCGCGCGAAACGACGCGCCCCGCATGGGCCGCCAACTGTTGCAGGATGCCCGCCTCCATTTCCGAAAGGGCGATCCGTTGCCCGTTGTTCAGGCAAATCTCCCGCCGTCCGCAGTCCACCTCTTTTTCGGCCACCCGAATCCGCAGGACCGGCTCGGGTCTTTCCGGACTGCGCCTCAGCACGGCATGGACACGGGCCAGAAGCTCCCGTGCCGAAAACGGCTTCACCACATAGTCATCCGCACCGCCCCGCAAACCGCGCACCCGATCATCTTCCGATCCCCGGGCGGACAGAATGATGACCGGTAGCGACGGGCGAGTCACCCGTAGTTGCTCCAGTACGTCGAAACCGTCTAACTTCGGCAGCAAGAGATCGAGCAAGACGAGGTCGACACCCGCACGTTGCGCCTCCGCCAATCCCACTTGCCCATCGGCGGCTTCCACCGGCTCGTAGCCGGCCGACCGCAACGCGTCCACGATTCCACGACGGATAGCGTCTTCATCTTCGACCACGACAACGGTTCGTTTATCAGCCATGAAATGGAATCCTTCCACGCAGCCGGCAGACTCCCAAGTGACGTGCCCGTCACACAAATCATCTTATCATAGGCTTCGACAGAAGGCGCATTCGCAAGACCGCGAATCCCATCTTGTTAATCTGTCGTTACACAACGAGGCCTATTCTCGACAACTCGGCGATCCCGGCCGGTCCGATAGTCATTTTCGCTTCTTTGACAGCAAGATTACGACTGAAGCTGCTGCCACGCCCGCCACGTCGGCAAACCAGTCAAATAGGCTCATCGTCCGACCGACGTAAGACTGGAGCCACTCGTCAATCCCGCCGTAAACGACGTAGATACCCGCCCAGACCAACACGCTTGCCGGGTTATACCCCGCAGGACTTGTACGACGACGCCAAGCGCCGAGCCAAGTCAACCCGAAGTACAAGACGAAGTGGACGACCTTGTCGGCCCCGGGGAAAGGCGGCTTCCCAATATCACCAAGCGGGCGATGCGTGAGCACGAATATGACGATCCAGTAGCCGCACCAAATGGTGGTTCGTGCCTTATTGTGGAATGGTGGCCGGCCTATCGCACTCATCAAATCGGGCTTTCAGCGCGTGCGAGGTTCGGTGGGCGCGGTTCTCAACGGCGTCTCGCCGTGCGTATCGAATTGTGCGGCCCCCGGCTCGGGGGGATCCGGCGGTGACGGAAACGCCGCAGGAGCTAGACGTTCCGTTCTCGCATGGAAACGGTCCGGAGATTGAGACGAGGCTCCCGCCGGCACGATTAGTTCTTGAGGTTGGAATCGAACCGGCGTGCTCGAATCGGACGGTTTTTCATCGGCTTTCTGCGCCGCGCCGGGCTCGCGCGACAAACCGGATGGCACGATTTGGTCCTCTTCTTCCCGCACCGGTTCGTCAGCTACGTCTACTTCCGATGCCGCAGACTCAGGCGTCTCTACCTCGGACGGATCGCCCATCAATTCTTTTGCAAGGGCGGAATAATCCAATGCGCCGTTGCAGTGGGGCGCATATTCGATGGCCGTCTGCCCAAAACTCGAGGCTTCCGCCAGCTTGATATTACGACGAATGCGTGTGTGATAAAGACGCGCGTCCGCCCATGGCACGTCGGTCCCCCGCACACCTTCGAGGAATTGCGTGAGATCGGCCACGACCTCCGCGCCCAGTCGGGTGGTTGATTCGTGCATGCACAGGAGCACGCCGCCCACGACAAGATTCCGGTTGATTCGCTGCCGTACCAACATCACGGTGTCCAGAAGTTTGCTCAACCCTTGCAAGGCAAAGAACTGTGCCTGCAGGGGAATCAACACTTCATCGCAAGCCGCCAGGGCATTAATGGTCAACACGCCGAGTGACGGGGGGCAATCGACTAACATGACGTCGAAATCGTTCTCCACCGGCGTCAGGGCCTCTCTGAGCACGACCTCTCGGCCCATCACGCTGATGAGTTCCGCCTCCGCCGCCGCAAGGTCGATATCCGAGGGCATCAACTTGATGTTCTCCCTCGCCTCGACGATCACCTCGGACACCGGCGTCGACGAGGTCAGAATGTCGTAGGCCGTGGGCTGTTCCTCGTCCACGTCAATGCCGTAGTGAAGCGTAAGATGGGCTTGCGGATCGAAATCGATCAGAAGAACGCGGTTTCCCAAGAGTGCCAACGCCGCGCCGAGATTGGCCGTCGTCGTCGTCTTACCGACCCCGCCTTTTTGATTGATCACAACGATGCGTCGCATCGGTCCTCCCTTACCGATCGGCAGCCCTCAAGCCGCCTAGTTCGAGTCGCCTCCTGCAACGTGTCGGCAAAGCCGGTTCTGCGGTCGACGGGCGTTATTGTAGTCAATTCCGCCGGAAATGTAAGCGAATTCTCAGATGCCCGCAGAATCTGCATCCCGGGGGCCTGTGATTTTTGAAAATGAGGGTCGCGAGGCGGGTCGGCGGCAATCGTCGGACAGCTCTATGCGAGTTCGAGCCGGTCATCGCGGCACGTATGCCTCTGACCGCAGGTCGGACAGCACAACGCGGAATCCAACCGCGTGCCACACCCACAGACCCATCCAATGGCCTTGGCGGGATGCCCTACGAAGAGGCCGTGGGCGGGAACATTGGCAATGACCACGGCGCCTGCGCCGATCATCGCATACGGTCCAATCGTCACCCCGCAAAGAACGACCGCGCCTGCACCGATAGAAGCGCCCCGCCCGACGGTCGTCGGGACCAGCCAATTCTCCGTGCGACGATAACGGTCGGCGACTTCCGGCAGACGGGCGCTTCGCGGATGCAGATCGTTGGTGAAGATCATCCCGGGACCGAGGAATGCGTCATCTTCCACAGTCACGCCGTCCCAGACCATGACTTGGTTTTTCACGGTGACCCTTGCGCCGATACGCGCGCCGCCCTCAACAAAGACTTGATCGCAAATGTTGCAGTCGCGTCCGATGACCGCGCCGGGCATAATGTGGGCGTACGCCCAGATTCGTGTGCCATCGCCAATGCTGTCGCTCTCGCACAACGCGGACGGGTGGACGTAGGCGCCCGACTCGATGGAAGAAGAAGATGCAGTCACGCCGACAGTTCTCCCCTGTTAATCTGCGCCGACCAACATTCGCATGCCGCATCACGAGATTCCGGCGGAATAATGTTGGCTTTTCAAGATTATCGGTCATTGGATGACGGTGCTTGATTGTGCGAGGCGGGAAACGGGCAATCGCGCGACTGGCGACGTCTGCATGCAAGTCGCTTCAGCCCCCCTACTCCGGCCGCAGGCGATAGATACGCCCTCTTGTACACTTTCCCTCTGGTTTTTCGGCCTCTGCGCTGACGACCTCGACATCGAAACCGCTCGATCGGGCCATGGTCTCGAATCCATCGGCGATGCGGCGATTCGGATCGGCGACGAAAGCCACGCCGGTCGGCGCCAGCAGCGTGCGAAAACACTCGATTAACGGCGTTTGATCGACCAACTGGTACAGCACATCCGCCGCCAAAACGCAGTCAAAGCGCCGGCCCTTCGGCGGATGATGCCAATCGAGGGTTTCGAATTTGATGGAATCGACGGCGTTCAACTTTGCATTGTGCTGAGCGAAGGCGAGGGCCGTCGATTCGTTGTCCGTTGCCGTGATCTTCCAGCCGAACGAAGCTAAAGCGATCGACACGAGCCCCAGACCGCATCCGAGCTCAACGGCGAGGTTCAGGTTGGTCGCTTGGGATTGCAACAAGTGCTCGGCCAGCATGATCGACGAGTCCCAGAGTTCCAAACCGTACGGACCCACGTCGTCCTCGATGAATCGCTTCGCGAAATCGGGCTGGTCGAGCAGGTCGGCCGCATCGGCGAGGGCGTCGATAAGAAACGTCCGCCCGCGCAGCGGCAGGCTAAACCGTTGAATCGGTAGATTCCGAAAGAACGCCTTTCCGTCGCGTCGGTCAAATCGTATCGGGCGTGGGGTCGTCACGGTTTTGCGATGTCCTTAGGTTTCATGGCATCAAAGAGCGACAACAATGGACACGATCGTCGCTCCCCTTCGGTTTTCAAAAAACAATCGTTCGCCTATAGTGTCCCTCGGCGCGGGGGCGGGTTCAACCCAAATTCCGCTGGTTCGCCCGCGCCACGAATGAGGGAGAAGTCATGCGCGAGTTTTCGGTTCGAGCGATCGTACTGGGCGTCCTTGTCGGGGCGTTGCTGGCAGCGGCCAACGCATTCGTCGGGCTGAAGGTCGGCATGACGATCAGCGCGTCGATCCCGGCGGCGGTGATTTCACTCCTGATCATGCGGAAACTTCTTTCCCGCGGCACCCTACTCGAAAGCAACATGGTGCAGACGGTGGGATCGGCCGGAGAAAGCGTCGCCGCGGGCATGATCTTCACGATACCCGCTCTTTTCATGATGGGTACGGCCGACCCCATTTACTTGGATATGGTGATCTGGGGCGGCATCGGCGGCCTGCTGGGCGTCTGCTTCATGGTCCCGTTGCGGCAGATCCTGATCGTCAAGGAACACGGCGTCCTTCCCTATCCCGAAGGGGTCGCTTGTGCGGAGGTGCTGGAATCGGGCGAACGCGGCGGTGCGGGCGCGAAGTCCGTCATCTGGGGTGCGCTTGTCGGGGCATTTTTCTATCTCTTCTCTCAGCTCGGCATTTGGAAAGAAACGGGAAGAATCTCCATCCATCGCTTTCGCACGGAAGCTCAGTTGGACGCGTCGCCGGCGTTGCTGGGCGTGGGATACATACTGGGTGCGCGAGTGGCGGGCTACATGCTGGGCGGGGCCGTGCTCTCATGGTTCATCCTCATCCCGGCGATCGCCTTTTTCGGCGACGCCGCGCAAACGCCGATATACCCGGCCACGGAAAAAGTCGTGTCGGAGATGCAACCCAAGGACATCTACGATAACTACATTCGCTACATTGGTGCCGGTGCGGTGGCTATCGGTGGCTTGATCTCACTGTTCAAGAGCTTTGGCACCATCGCCAGGTCAATTTGGCACGTACTGGCGGGGCTTTTCACTTTTC
>JADFIX010000088.1 GCA_022566435.1 Planctomycetota bacterium | reverse complement strand
AACTTGGACGTAAGGACTATTACGGCAACGGCCCGCCCCACATCGACGGCTAAACAAACTAGGGCACGGGTTTACCTTCCACATAAAAGAAACCCTCCGGAAATTTGTCCGGAGGGTTTCTTTTGCTTTACCTATTATTCACCGGAACCCGGATTTCGGGCCGCTGGAAGGCCATTCAACAGTTTTAGGTTATTCCCAGCTCCTCGCGCAAGGCCTTAATTGTCTCGGCCCGGCTGCGAGTGGGCCTCCGCTGACGCATCCCGATGGGCTCGTTCTCCACCTCCGGGACGATTTCTATAGACCCCGGCAAGACCCTTTCGATCGTTGGCGGAAACGCCGAGTTGGGCTTCGGGACAACCTTCCTCGGCGCCGGCGTGATCGACTTCGCTGGTCCGCCCATCACGCTGACACTTGTCAGTGACGTCACGAACCAGGCCGGCGGTGTAGGTCCCCGCTTGGGATTCAGCAGCGACGTGACCATCGAAGGGCCGGGCACGCTGACCAACGAGGGTTCGCTTACATTTCACAACGAAACCGTCAACGTCGATCTGATCAACGACGGGTTCATCACAGTGCGTCAGGGCGTGTTCTTCAACATGCTGAACAACCCTCTGGCCAACCTGCCCAATGGCACCATCCGTATCGCGCCAGCCACCACCAATCCGGTGACACTCACCGTGCAGGAAGGATTTACCAACCAAGGCACTATCGAACTGTCGCTGGATGTCTTCAACGCAGATACCGTCGGCACCACGCTGAGAGTGGTAAGCGGCACACTGCTCAACGCACCGAGCGGCACGCTCTTGAGCACACAGCCGCAGCCATCGCCGCCCAACACCGGTCGGACCATCGACGCAACGGTCGATAATCAGGGGACGATCGACGTCCAGTACCCACTAACCATCTACCACGCTGCCGCCAGTCATTTCAACAAAGCACTAATCAATGCGGATCAGAATCTCACTATACTGCAGACGGCTGACGGGACTTTCACGAACACAACAGCCGGCACGATCGACATCGAGGCCGCCATGACGGTCACCGTAAGCGGCGGATCGTGCATCAACAATGGCGTTGTGACGGGAGCAGGCACCTTCGTTTGCCCGTAGCCGGATAGTAGTCGATTCGCTCCCACTTCCTCAGCACGCTGAACCGCATGCCGGAGCAACGCCATCATCCGCCTCGCGTCCCCGTACGCGTGCTCGACGATCTTGTCCAGGATTTCTCTGGTCCACGACCCCCCTCGGAACGCGCGCTGCACCGTGACGTTCAGGATCGCGAGCAGTTCGTCGGGAAGGTACCGGGGAAACAGAATCTGTCGTGGCGCCAGCCGAGACCGCACCGCATCGGGAAGAGTTAGCAGCAGTTGACGCGACGAGGCAACGCAAATAACCGCAGTATGTGAGAATGAACAAAGATGATGCAAAAGATCTGCTACATCTGATGGATGGAGGGCATCAATCTCATCAAGTGCAATCACTGTGCGGCGGTCCGCAAGCTCGGACTGCAACGCGGAAAGTTGCCGCTCCCGGCTCCGCTGCTGTGTTCGAAGTGGGCGAACTTGGTCCAATATCGATTCGATAATCGCCAAGAAACGGAACCGCTCACGACAGTTCACGTAGAATTCCGAGAATCCTGCATTCTTGACTTCGTTCTCAATAACATGGCGAACGCACAATGGCGTGTGATGCCGTGACGGAGGAAAACACTCAGTTCATTCAGGTGCTCAGAGGGAAGGCGCGGCAACTTCCGCTGGAGATCGGCGTGGTCCTCAATCGGTAACTGCTCGCCCAAGGCTCCGACTGGCATGAGTCGGTGGTTCGAGGAATCGCCATGTATGCGCAGAATTTTGTACGCCCCGCTGACCAGGAAGTGCGTGCGATACTCGCGGTAGGCCGGAACAACGTAGGCAACCTCATGTGCGGATCGATTCCTATCGGCCATGCGAAGTTCGGAGTCGTAGCCGATCCTCTCTTCCTCAACCAAACGGAGCGGATGGCCTGTTCGATCCACCACGTCCCTCAGCAGCGGGTCGGCGTACGGAGGGAACGTCCGATCCACGACAACAGGCGGCATGATGGAGACTTGGCGGCAAGATAGTTAAGCGTTCAGTTCACGAAATGCGAACCGTGCCATGGAACCGGTGATCTGGCGGCGATCCGGTACGTGCACGTGTACGTGAACACCAACACGTGCTCACCACATTCGCGGCAGGTGTAGATGGGATCATCGTCTTCTCGTGTGTCCCATTCGCCGTGTTCGTTTTCATTTTGCGTTTCCGAATCTCCAAGGAATTCCCCCCACGAGCAGACCTCAGCCAGTCGCGGATCTCCCAGCCTGCGTCCTCGATGGCGCAGGCGAGCCGTTGGAAGGTGCGGGTGCCGCCGAACGCGAGCAGGAATGCCCCGAGCTTGGCGAAGCGATTCGCGGGCCCAGGCCGTGTGCCATCCCTGACATGCTTTTCCCGTTGGAAACGTTGGCTATTTCTGCGTCGGACCCAGATCACCGTGCGTGAACGACCGCTGCCCGGCACGCCGATCCCACAACCGGTCCCATTCCTTTCCCATGAACGCTAGGCCATACGGCGGGTCGGTGATAAATGTATCGATGCTGGCGGCCGGCATCGCGCGCATTACATCAAGGCAATCGCCCAGGTACAGCCGAACATCATCGAGTTGGAAGTCAGGCGGCCGCACGCTGACGCACCCCCGTGGCTGCATGCGCGCTCCGCAGGCGTTTCCTGGCCAGTCGGACGTACTCCCGCTTAATCTCGATCCCTATGAACCGGCGTCCGAGCCGCTTGGCCACCACTGCGGTGGTCCCCGTCCCCGCAAAGGGGTCCAGGACGAGGCCCTGCTTCGGGCACCCGGCCAGGATGGGCCGCTCGCACAGGCGCTCGGGGAACACCGCGTAATGCGCTCCTCGCACACGGCTGGTGCCGATCGTCCAGCAACGGGAATCAAGAGGCCGCGCCGGCATCGGCGTCGCTCCGCTTCTTGCCTTCAGCCTTCCGCCCAGCGTGTACATCGTCTGCACGGGGCGCCCTATGCCTGCCCTCGAGGACCGGCTTTCCTCCTATAGGCACGTATTGATATCTCCATGGCGCAGGGATCGGCACACAAAATCCGAGGTGGAGGAGTATGTGGCCAGCCGCATCGCCCAACGATCTCATCCCTTGAGGCGATTCCCAGACCGCTCATGACGAGAGGCCCTCTGGCCGCGATCGAGTCTTGTATCGACTCGCTAGCGACATTGATTCTCCGGGATTGTGCACGGGTGCGACTAGGCGTGCTCCTAGCGTCTCACGGGCGGCACCCACAAGCCATCAAACAGTTGACGAGTATCAGCGATCCGCTCTGTAAGCTCTGGGCCGCGGCGCTGATGCCGATCCGCTTACGACACTTGTCGTTGCCAAGCTGCGTCAGTTGCTGGAAGAAGAGGGTATAGACGTGCATGACCTCGACATTTCGCCGACGGCCATTGTTGCGCGTCTGGTTGACGCATTCACTCACCTGTTCAACGAGACGGGGATCGATCGATCGCTGACGCTGGACGACATTGAGAATCTCTCGCTGGCTAATCTGGAAGAGCTGTTCGAGGCGTTGATCCCTCTTACCGTGCGTAGCGGTTTCGATACCGGGTACGCGTCGACTTTAACATTGCGGACGACACATTCACCTACAATCCAAACGGCCGGTACTATCTCATGTTCGTGGAAGAGACGGAGAGCCAGGGCCTGTTTGGGCTGTACGACATCGATCTGAATTTCATGCCTACCGTTCATGACCTGACGGCGGACCGGTTCATCGACATTCCCGAGTTGATTTACGAGGAGCCGACGGACGGCTTTGAATTCATCGACAACGACGGCGACGGCTTTCCCGGCGGGCATCGACCCGGATGACAACGATCCGACGGTCTTTCCTGACCCTGGCGATCTACTCGGTGGATTCGACTTCATCGACCTCGACGGCGACGGCTTTCCCGAAGGCATCGACCCGGATGACAACGACCCAAACGTGACTCCCGAGAACCCCCTTGGCGGCCTTGACGGGCTCGACATCATCGACGCCGACGGCGACGGCTTTTTCTCGGACGTCGACCCGGATGACAACGATCCGAACGTCGTTCCTCCCATCGACGACCCACCCACGCTCCAACTGGTTCCGGAAGAACCGGGCGATACGGGCGTGGTCGTGGATGGCGGCGAGGTTTTCTTTGACTACTCGCCGGTTCTCGTTTCGCCGGATCAGGTCATCGGGTTGGCCATTCGGCAGGAATTCTTCGCCTTCGTGTTCGGGACGGAAGTGCCCAACCGCAATTTCGATTCCCGGGGTAATTCTTACTTCGACGACGCCAACGGGAACGGCATCGAAGATGAGGGCGAGTTCACGTCCGACTGGCGACCGCTCCTCTTTGACGCGAACGACTGGCGGGCGACGGATATCACCCGCTACTACCGGCGTGCGAGCGGTGGCGGTTTTACGATGGATGAGGTCGCGTTCGATTCATCGACACCAAAAACGAACGACGGTGAAGCGCTCGTGCCGCGTCGTTTTCTACCTCGGTTGAACGCGTTCCGTTTCGGCCGCCCCAACTCGGCAATCAATCTGCTGACGACCTTCCTGCCGTCGGAGTTCTTCAACGGCACGCAGGCCATCAACGAGGACACGGAAGTCGGAATTTTCCAGGCATTGGCCATGATCAATTTGGTGATGGAGCAGGTCTTCAACGTGGAGGCCGAAGTGGACCATGACGGGCCCGGTCCGCTCCCGGCGACCACCGAATTGGTCGACGCCCATCTGTTTGTGATTCCGATCGGCGATCCGTTCGCGCTGCTGATCAATGGATTCGAGCAACTGTCTCGGGTTCGCACGGACGACTGACGGAGTCGACTTGGGCCGACTGTGGCTGTCTGCCCGTGACGCCAATCCCATAGAATTCGAACACGCCGGCGGTTGCGAAACCGCCGGCGTTTTTTTTTCGGTGACACTGCGTGCCACGTGCTGCCGGGCACTCCTTTGCCTCCTGCGTGGCCGCGGAATGCCGACGGATATACAGCGCCGCAGCGGTCCGGATTACGCCGATGTCATCACGGGAAGCCGGATCACTGACCTGCACCGTGTATGGAGCCGAAGCCGGGGCGGCCATCGTTCGCGATCATCACGCGCGAACGATCACCGAGGGTCGAGACCGGTGCGTTTTCCGTGCGCGTCTGCGCGCCATGTTTGGCGCATGCATCAGGTGTATGACTACTCTGCATCCCGGCGCCGGGAGACTCTAAACGCGACTCACGCCGCCGCAGGCCGACGTCGCCGCCCATACAAAATCGTCCCCGCCGTCAACCCCAGCACCGTCATGACGATCAGGCCCCATTCCGACACTGTTGGAATGATTTCCGTCACCAATTGACAAGACGCTGCGTCATCGAGAATCTGTATCTGCGTGGAGGAGATTATCTTGCCGGAGCCGTGCGCGAGCATGGAGATAGGTTCAAAATCGGCGGCGGACCACGAGAGCGTCGTCCGAAAAAGTACGTTTCCCGTCGACCACTCGATCGCCCCTGAGCCGCTGCCCACGAGCTGGAGATTCGATACGCCGAGGAGTTGGCCCGCAAAAACAACACTTTCAAACTGCCAGTGGACGCCCTCAACAGTAAACTGGGAGTATCCGTCCACAGCATGAGCGATACTGATGGTGATGTCAGCGCTCAACAAATCGAAGGTAGCCGCGAATGGGATCCGTTCAACCTCAATCGCGGCGGGAAGTTCCGCAGAGAACTGCAAGACGGTATCGGGCCCAATGGGAGCAGTGGATGCAAAGACCGGAAACGAACCCTGATTAAAAGATTGTCTCTTCGATTGACACATCGTTTTCCAGCGAGGCAAACATTTGGCCTTGGCGCCGTAGAGCATGTCCATATCATCCTGAGGCTGTCCATCAACAACCGCCGTCCCGCTTGTATTTGGATTCGACGCGGAGTCCCGGTATCGCGTCCATCTGGCCCCACATGAGTTCGTCGATGATGCGCGCACGTAATACGTTTCGCCCGCTCCGATGTTGACATCCGCAATGTCGTAGGTATACCACCGGGCGTCTCCTCCCTCTATCGTCATAGTTGCATCCGATAGCACAAGGCCCATTTCACCGGGACCATCTTGAATGGAAACCGTGACACGGCAGGAAGTGTCCGCCGAAAGGTGCACGTCAACCGATCGAAGAACGAACGAATGAGGGGAGGCGATTTCCTGTACCACGACCGATGCCTCGATGTCCTCGCTCCCGTTCGCGTTCCCGTCGAAGCTCGTTTCAACGAAACAGGAAGGGTTTAACGCACCTTCGCACGAGTCATCGACTCCATTTTCATCGTCGTCGCCCCAACAGTCGAGATCATCGCCGCAGAACTGCCCACCCTGCGAATCACATTCCGCCGCCGTCACGACGTTACATGTTCCATTTGGCAGGCTACATGAACCGATTGCGGCGCCCCTGTTTGCGCTTAGACTTGGCACCGCAACGCACAAAACAAGCAGCATCGCTGCCACATTCAACTGGAATCGTCGCTCATTCGGCGGCGTACGGCTCCGGACGAAACGACTTGTTCGTCTGACCATGTTTGCATGCATAGGGTATTCTCCATTAGTAAAGTTCTGTAGAATGGATCTGCCGACCGCTTAGTCCACCTAAGGTCGGATGGTCCAGGTCGTTTAGGACCTGGGCGACAGGATTCGCCGCTGCAGAACTGTTATTTGCCAGCAGCGCCCGCCATTTGGCACATTCTTATCCCCCACGTCGGCAGGAGATGGGTCACCGTGTAGGATTTCACGGTGCGGGCCGTCTTGTGGCCCATGCCCAGGTGTATGACTGCGCCGCACCGCGAGCCCGACTGCACTGGCGCTTCCTGCGGAAACGGCAATCGACAATCCGCGATCGCCTCACGCCGCCGCAGGCCGACGTCGCTGCCCATACAAAATCGTCCCCGCCGTCAAGGCCAACACCGTCATGACGATCAGGCCCCAATCCGAAACCGTGGGGATCGGTTCTACGATGGTTGTGGCGTTAGAAGTCGCGTGAGTCCACGCGTCGCGGAGGCCGCAGAGCACTGCTGAATCGGGGCCGCTCAATCGGACCGACACCTTTATGCCGCAGTCCAGGTATCCCCCGTAGAACGTGTTCCCCGGGGGCAGCGGATCGCTTCCATCGTCGGGAACCGGTGCGTGACACCACGGGTGATTTGCGCCCGCCAGAAGGAGGGGGTCTCGGGCCACCTCCCCGAAGTCCAGGATGAATTGGGTTCCGGGATCGTCTGTTTGCGTGAAAGTCAACCGAGGCAGAACGGGAAGGGTTGCATCGTATGTCCCGCCTTCTTCGGATGAGTGGGTAATGGTCATCGTCCCCTCCGGCTGGGGACTGGATGACGGCGTCACCATGACGTCAAAGAACTTCTCCGTGGCACCGCCGTTGTAAGTTACGCGTATTGCCTGTCGGCTGTGGAGTTGCACGTCGATCAGGCGTATGTTTATCGTATCGCTGCTCTCCGGCGGGAACGGAAGGGTGGCCGCGCCCAGCCGCCGGATCACCGTGTCCTTCCGCGCGCTGGAGGGACCGTGCCAGTACGTGATGACCCCGCCGAACGGATCGGAACCCGGGCCAAAGAAGTCTGCCGGAATCGGTTCATCCGAGAAATCGTCGTGTGTTTCCCCGTCATCGAGGGTGAACCACCAATCATCCTCGGGCCCAAGCACATCCGACGCCCTGGCGGCATCAACGAGCGTACCTCCCAACATCGCTACTGCCGCTACGCAAAGGATCACATGAAAACTGCAATGCACTCGTGTCGTGTTCATTTCTTGGCTCCCACCGAATCAGTTGTGTGTTGGGCGAGTACCGTCGACGACTCCTTCACCTCGCGAGCAAAACCACGCGCAGCAATTCACCCATCTATTGACGACGGAAACGAACGCTTTCGGTTGCAGGCGTCGACTGGTACTAGTAGCGTGTTGTCCATCAAACCCCGTTCCGCAATCGACAATTCGCTATCGACTCACGCCGCCGTATGCCGACATCGCCGCCTGAACAAAATGGTGCCCGCCATCATCAACACCAGCGACATGACCATCAGGCCCCATACGGAAACCGTGGGGACTGGTTCTTCACATTCGTCCGGGATACTATTCTCGTTGAGGTCAAAACTCGTGCCAAGCGCGATGTCCACTAGATCCGCCACACCATTGGCCTGACAGTCCTCGCACTCACTCGATGCCGGGGACGGTTCCGAGAATACCGCGAGAACTGCCCACCAGATTCCATCTCGGTACGGCGAGCTGAATCGGAGGTGCACGGGCTCGCGACTGAAGCAGGGTCCAAGACTGAACTGGCGAAACTACTTGCGCTGGAAGCCCCGCACCGGCGTTTGGCGATCCTGCCAAGGACCGGCAAACCGGGAAGCTCGGGCGGGCACCACGTAGAAGACCAACCAGCGATACACGAAGTGCCGCCACCTTGATACAGCACCGAGCCGTACTTGCTTGCTTTCCCGCCACGATGTCGTGTCCTGTCGCCGTTGAGCGCGCGCTTCGGGCCGAGCCTTCCCGAGGGAATGCGGGCGTTCGCCGACGCCCCATAATGTGCGAGTCTACGGTTTTCCGCGCCTCGGTTCAAGAAAAAAATAGAGCTTTACGTCTTCTTTTTCCGTGAATCTTACATAACCTAGGCCCACGAAACAGTGTAGCTTTAACGGGTTGCGCACGTCTGGCGTACGCTTCCATAGATATGTGGACTGCAATGAGCTGGCTGCATGGGGACGAGTCGGCCAGTTCCTTTCAAATCTGGTGGACGGAATTGGATGCCGCAGACCGGGCGCTCCCTCCTCAGCAGCGACGCGCGCATGCCAGAATCACTTTCGCCACCGCAGCGCAGGAGATGGCCCACCGCCCGGGCGGCGCGATAAGATCGGACCCATCGCGTGCTACGTCGTCAGCAACGAAACAATCACCAACAAGGCGATGATGCCGAAAATCCATGGCAGGGCGCGGATGGTCGCATAGCCTAACTCGATGGCCTCGTGGGCAGCGCTGAGCGATGAGACCGCCGGTGGCGCCTCCTCCAGGTCGTCAAACAACGACTCTACGGTCAGTTCCACACATTGTTCAAGGTCGTTCAGCATAGCCGT
>JADFIX010000087.1:4876-9189 GCA_022566435.1 Planctomycetota bacterium | reverse complement strand
CGCGGTGTTCTCGAACAACTCCGCGACATCAACGACTTTCATTTTCGGTGCGAATGCGCGGACGACTTCGCGGACGACGGCGACCACGAGTCGGGACTCGCTCGATAAAGCGCGTACGACGGCCTTGCGAAACGACGCCACCGCCTTGTCTTCGGCGCCGGACTTCGCCAGAAGATGGGCGTATCTCGCCAACGTCGTAGACGTCTGGTTTTCCTCAGACGCGTGCGTCTCGAAATACAGCACGCCCTCCGCAAACTGAGCTGCGCGCAAGTAAAGACTGAGCACATCGGCCAGTGCTTGTTCGGAGAATTCGGCCAGCTTCGCGCCTTCTTGGTAATCGCGTAGGGCGTCGTTCATCCGGTCCAGTTGGAGAGAAACGCGCCCGCGCAGAAAATACCACTTCGCGTCCGGCCCATCGCCTGCGCGATTCAATTGGGCGGTCACCAGTCGATCCGCATCGCGAAAGCGTTTCGTTTGAATATAGGCGCCCACCAACTCCTGAATGGCGGGCTCGGATTCGGGTGCGTCTTTCACGATGGATTCCAGCTCTTCGACCCACTGATCGTGCCGTCCGGCCTGCACATGCAAGCGCGCTAGAAAAACACGTGGCTCCAGACCAAGGGCCGTTGGATCGGTTTGTTTAAGCGTCTCCAAATCGGCGATAGCGGCGGGCGTACGTCCCATGGCCGCATGGTGCTGTGCGCGTTGAAACAGGGCGTAGGCATTTCCGGGGCGTATTGTGAGGTAGCGCGTTAAAGACTCGATGGCGCTTTCAATCCGCCCGATTCGTGAATGGATTTCAGCATCCCACAGCAGACCTCTCGGATCGTCAGGAAACTCGCGAATGAACTCGTCCACATGCCGCCGCGCCGCATCGAGATCGTACACCGCGCGATGAAGGACACACACAATTCTCGCACCCAAGATTTGCGCGAGTCGCGGTGATTTTTCGTCACGTGCCCGGGCGACGGCCTTCTCGAGCCAGATCAACGCTTCTTTGGGCCTTTTGGCCGAACGAAGATAGAAATCCGCAAGGGCGCGGCAAACGGATAGCGTGGTGGAAAGGTCAGCGGCCCTCAGTAGTGTGGCCTCCACGTCGTCGGTTTGCTGCTGACTCAAGTGATGGGCGGCGATCAGAATCATCGCTTCCGCCTGATCCTCGCTTGTCTTGCGGGAGCCGGCGAATTGGGTGACGAGTTTCAGCGCGAGTTCGGGACGATCGGTTCGCCGATAGTATTTTGCGACGGCACCGGCCACATCTTTTTTTTCCGGATGTAAGACGAGCAACCGGTCGTAGAAACGGTCGGCTCGTTCCAGGTCGCCCACCTTCTCCGATAGCTCGGCGAGGCGTGCCAAATTGCGGGCATCATCCGGGTCGTTCGCCAGGCGCCGTTCACGGTCTTGGATGGCCCGCCGCGGGTCTTCGCCTTCCCGTTTCGCCAGTAATTCGTCCTGCACCCACGTATCCGCGGGCAAGAGACGTGCACAGATGGCGAGATGCGTTTGAAACGCGTCCTCTTCTCCGCGCAGCTTGGCGATCTCCGCCAGCCCCTTGTGGGCGGTCCCTTCGCCTGGGTTCATCTGGACGGCGCGGTCGAAAGTAATCCAGGCGTCGTCGATCCGCCCGGCCCGGTGGTAGCAATGACCGAGGTAGGAAAGCAGGCGAGCATCGGTCGGCTGTTTCTCGATGGCGGACGAGAACGCGATCGTCGCTTGATCGATCTCATCGCGATACATGTGATACAGCCCAAGCAATGACTTGCCGCCCGCGCCATCCACCTCGTGACGTGCGGCCGAATCGCGGGCCGCGGCCATGGCCGGTTCATTGTCGAGCCGCGCCGCGAGGAACATCTTGGCTTTTAGAAGCGCTCGGTGTTGCCCCTTGGTCGCGTTTCTCGCAATCGGCGTGTCCTGATCGACGAGGTGTTTTTCCGCCTGGTCGAAATGTGGGAGGGCGGCGGCGAAGTTGCCTCGCCGCCAGTAGAAATCGATCAGGTCCCAGGCGCGTTGGTAGGCATCATCATGCGACTCGATGATTTCCAACAGCGCCTGATCGCGCTGCACCGGGGTCATTTCGTCACGAGTCAGTACCGCAAGTCTTTTGAAAAGAATGCTGCCGGGATCGAGTTCTCTCGCCTGGTCAATGATCGACCGCGCCGCCTCTACATCTTCCTGGCGGATCAATTCGTTGACCGCCGTGGTGACGAGTCGGGCGTCCGTGGGAGTCTTTCGCAAAGCTTCGCGAACCACCTGCAGGGCCCGATCCATTTCGCCATCTTCCGCGAGGCTCCGCGCGCTGAGCAGCACCTTGTCGGTCGGTGATTCGATGAGTTCTTGCGCCTGACGAGTCTTTCCCATGCGTTCGAAAATCGCAGCACGAAGATTCGGAAGATCCGAATCATTCGGATCGTGCAGTTCAACTTTTGCGAGGGCGGTTTCCGCCTTTTGCGCCGCGGAATCGTCGAACGTATCGAGTGCGTCCGTATTTCGCAGGAGGACGCGCACGTAAAGCTTCCAGAACACGACGGCTTGCCGACCGCTTGCCATGTCCGCCACTTCCTCTAGAACGGTTAGGGCCGCACCGGGTTCGTTCAAACTCATGTGCACGCGGGCCAGACGGAGCGTGTTGTCCCAGTTGAGAATGTCGTACGAGCGGTAGGCGTCGTCCGCCTCGCGGAGCACCTCGAGTGCGTGGCGATCACGTCCCTCTGCCAGTAGGATTCGGCCACGCTGACCCAGAACCTTCGGGTGATCGGGATACTCCGAATCCGCTTGTTCCAAGTAGTTCCGCGACTTGGTCAGCCAATCCCGCTGTGCTGTTCGATGATCCTCTCGCTGCGCCGCGACAGCCTCCGCCACACTCGCCTCGGATGCGAGAATCAGGAGGCGAAACGTACTCAGTTGGTTTTCCGTGGCCTCGAGACCCTTTCGCGGCGGGCGATCCGCAAGTCGTTCGTCACAGGTTTCGATGACCCGCACGTGTCGACCGGCGGCTTGATAAAGGATGGCCAATTGCAAAAATGCGGCGAAGGACTCACGGTCAATCGCGATGCATTCTCGCATCAGTGCTTCGGCGGTCATGAAGAATCCATCGGCCGCCTCCTCGTCCCCGATTACCTTCGCACGTGCCCATCGCCTAATGAGAAAATCCGCGTGGGCGAGTTTGGCGTCGGAAAGCGCTTCGTCGTCGCCCACCGCCATGCGCAGCGCCTCTTCATGGTAGTCCGCCGATTCCTCTATCCGCGCTTGCGATGCGAGAAACTGGGCGAATGCGGTCCGCACCTTTGCGGCATCGGCCGATGGATCGCCGTGCGCCACCAAGAGCGCGCGCAGCGTTTGCGCGCCCTCTTCCGTGAAACCTCGGGCGACACGCAGGCGGGCCAGATCAATCGCATAGTCCACGATCCGCGGTGCAAGCTCGGCGGCCTCTTCCAGTGCGGCGAGCCCGAGGTCTCCGAACTCCGGCGATTGGGAAGAGAGCTTGACCAATGCCAATCCCTCGGCATGGCGGGCATAGGCCTTGTCGTCAGCCGACAGATCGACGGCCAACAGGGCGACCGCCGCTTTACGGACGGCCGTCCAGCTCCGGATCTGATCGTGAATCCGGGAAAGTTCGAGCAAGGTATCCAACAACTGATGATGGGCGGACAATAAGTCGGGTTGTTGCACCAGTGCGTCCCGCCATGCACCGATGGCGTAACCCACTTCGTCGTCCTTCAAGAGCATATTCCCGGCCGCGACCAAATGATCGACGTGCCCGCCTTTCTTATATGCGCGTTGATAGTAGAAAAATGCCTGGTGCCACTCCCCTGCGTCCGCATGCTTCTTCCCGATGACGGCCAGTTGGTCCGGATCGCCCTTTTGCAGTTGGCGGAGCATCAGCGCGGACAGCGCTATCATGGAAAGGAACGTGAAGAGCGTGAGCCCGATGACGAATCTGCGGTTGAGTTTCTTTCTAGCCATTTTTCGGTCGTGATCCCAACTGGTTGTGATGCGGTCTTCACCAGACCGCACCCTTGACGTCGCCCTGCTTTTGAATCGCTTACGGTCCGCCGGTATCGCTTTTATCACCGCCTCTTTCCGCCCGTTCGAAGTTCGGCCAATGTTCGCGTAGAAGCACGGGCAGCACGCGCGAAAACAGCTTGCCCGCACCCCGCACAGTCGTTGCCCGATCGGCATTGCCGAATTTGACCTCGACCTTGCTGAAGTAGGCGTGCGTATTACGCGGATCATTGATCATCAATCGCACTCGATTGGCACTCGCGACGAACCGTCCGTTGCAGTGAAAGGAATAAACGACCGAGAGTTTCTTG
>JADFIX010000087.1:0-4866 GCA_022566435.1 Planctomycetota bacterium | reverse complement strand
CCTCCGAACACGGCCGTCTTGATAAACGTGCACACGCGAATCGGTATCGTCACGGGGACGGGACCGAGATCGGGCACGTCGATCGTTTGATACTCATGCGGCTGCGCCTGCTGGTACCCCGACCCCAGTGCGCAGACGTCGGGCGTATGCAGCACCAATTGCTCCGATGCGGAATAATAAGTCACGGATAATTCCGCATAGCGAAGCGGGTCGCCCTTGGGCACGCTCTCATCCTCCAGCTGCCAGATACCGTATTGCTCCGTTCCCAGTGCCTCGACGACTTCAGGCGATAGGTCGATCCTCTTGATCACGCGATACGGCGCGAGAGAAGTTTGGTCGAGGTCCTCGAGTCGCCGTTGCAGCGGTAGGGCGACTTTTTGACGTTTGAAATTCTTCCAGGAGGCAACAGGACCGGACAGCAAGGCCGCCAATCCCAGGACGACGACGGCCACGGCAAAGGCGGGGGTGACCAAACGGCTTGAGGGACGCCCGGAAGCGGCCTTCGTCTGCAAGTCCTTGGAAATTAAGAAGTTACGTGACACTATCCCTCGTACATATTCGCCGCGGAAGTATAGATGGACGTCGCCTTCCGGTCAATCGGCAGTACTGCGGCCGGTCTTTGGCCTCACGGCTCACCGGTTGGGTTTCTTTGCCGTCGGAATCAAGCGAATTCTGGAGAGCCGTTGCTCACGCCCTCCGATTGTAGGCCCGGCACGCCTGACGAAGCCGTGTTTCCGTTTAGCTTCCACCGCGGCGGACCGATAGTAAGGGGGGTGTGCGCGAACGACATCGGAACACGTTTTGGACGTGCGAGAAACGGCATGACAGGTAAGGCAAAGCCCAAGTGCGTCATTGTAGGATGCGGCGGTCACGGTCGCGTCGTACTCGATATCGTCATGAACGTCGGCGAAGTGGACGTGGTGGGTTTCCTCGATTCCGATCCGACCATGCGCGGGCGACGGGTGGACGGCGTCGAGGTGCTCGGTCACCCGGATAAACTGGAGTCCCTTGGCCGGGCGCACGGCATTGACTGCGGCATTGTCGCGATCGGCGACAACGGCGTGCGCCGGTCGTTCGCCGATCGGCTGGAAGCGAGCGGGATCGAGCTGATCAACGCGATTCACCCTTCAGCCAATCTGGCGCGAAACGTTTCGCTGGGATCGAACATCGTCATTGCCGCCGGCGCGCTGGTATCGGCGCATTGCCAGATCGGAGACTCCGTGATTCTCAACACGGGCTGTATCGTCGATCATGAATCACTGATCGGGACGGCGACGCATGTTTGTCCCGGCGCGCGGCTGGCCGGTCGCGTGACCGTCGAGTCCGGCGCCTTCGTCGGCATCGGGGCGACGATCATTCAGAGCGTTCGGATCGGATATGAGGCGGTCGTCGGTGCGGGGGCGGTGGTGATCCGAGATGTGGCGGCGATGACCACGGTCGTCGGCGTGCCCGCGCACCAGACGGGCGAAACGCCCGCTATGTCAACCGACGCGGCCTGGCTGCTTCCTGAACTCGCCCGAGCCGTACAAATCTCGCGCAGCCCCGCACCGGTCAAGACACGCGTGTCATAGACCCGTCCCGTTCTAGCTTCGCGCCTAGGTCGTCTGCCCGTTGTTCCTACCCCAGCCACAGGCTTCGCGTCATCGTTCGGAAGGGTGTGTATCGACCGTTGCTGTTTGAGTAAGGGTGGTGCGTCACCTGTCGCGCTGAGACGTTGTCAGTATGGCGTCCAGCCGCACCGTGAACTCATCGAACAAATCGTCCAAGTCAAACTGGAAGGCTTCCGCGATGAGGTTTCCGGTCTTGGCATCATCGTCCGCCTGATAGCGTGCGATTTCATCCTTCATTCTGCGCGTCATAAGCGCGGCCCGCTCGCTCACTTCATCCAGAATCGACTTCGCCGCACTCGCCTGTCCGGCGGCCAGCTCGTGCCGCACGACGAACTTCTTGAAATACGCCCGCCATCGATCGAGAGAGGCCTCGCGGCCACGGTTTGCCGGTTTGCCAATCGTTATCTTCTGACTTCCGTCGGCCGCAAACCCAAGCGGGTACTGCTCGGCCAGGCGTTCCCGTCCTCTCTCGGCCTGCTCTTTCGGCAGTACCTTGTCGATCCTGTCGAGGATCACAGTCCAGACTAATGGATGTTCTTTGTTGATCTCTCGCAGGCGCTCATCGATGGCTACCAGAACGGGATCGTCTTGGAGTGGCATCAGCTTCGCCGCGGGATTTTCTTGTTTTTCCCGCTTGTATTCATCAATATTTTCCCTGAGTCGCTCTCTCTCCTGCCTACGGAGTTTGACCATCTCCGCGAACTTGTCTCCCATGGATTCGCGACGGACGGCGTAATAATCTTCAAAGACCTCTCGAACAATCCGCTTTTGAGGATCATCGAGGCGATAGGCCCGCATGATTCGATCGCTCATGATCTGGTGCCGCGTATTCCACATTTTCACGCGCTCATCGGGCGTGGTATGGACGTATCGCTCGCGCCATGCGGATCGACTCGCGCATTTCCCGAAGCTTAACGCGTGGATTCTGCCAAACGCATGGCGCAGGCAGTCGCCAGAGAAAAGACACTCCCCACGCCCCCCATCCGGCTGTTGGACGGGTCCCGCAAGAAAAACAAGGCTCGCCACGGTCATGATTGTAGTGATCATCATCTCTCGCCGTTGTATGTCACGTAGCAGGACGGCGGTTGCCTGTCTGCACGAAACATGATAGCCCACCGGACGCGTATCTTCAACGAAGGGTCACCGAGCGCGCAACTGCGTTGGAGCCCTATGGTGTTCCCGGGTGAATCAATTACTTGCATTCATGCCCGCGTGCCGCACACGCATCCCGTGTCAGAGCACACCTGATCGACGGCGTTCCAACAATTGGCTATCTCACACTCCATGAAGTCGAGGTGATCCATGACTTCTCCGCAGTCACCGTCTTCGTCGCAAGTCTCCAGTCGTTCGGCCACCCGACCCGCATAGGCCTCCAAACCCTCGCAGTCTTCCGCAGTTGGTGGGGGCGCCATCGAATAACAGACACTCGAACCGATCACTAAAGCGAACGCCGAAAGAACAACAATCCCCAATCGAGTAATTTTACCGTTCATCAAACACCTCCAACCCATAGTTAGTAACAGCGTTACGCATGTGAATGTGCCCGGGCACCGCCATAATCTAATGATACACCGAAGACTCCGTGTCGGCAAGGAGACTCTTAGTTTTTGTAGAGTTTGTGCCGATGCAGAATCAGAAACAGAGTTCAGGGAGGCTGCGGTACCCTGCGGGCGGCATGCCCAAGTGCCAAGCATGTAGGCTATAGAGTCTAGTTTATTGTACGCTACATAGCCTACGCACAATGTTCTCGCCGATGTTTTGGGCGTCAAGAGCTTATACAAGCCACACCGAAATCATGATTGCACGGCTCATCATGTGTCGTCGGGCACAGTCATTCCGATAGTCCAAATGCATGACGCCTACGTGTCTTTGAGTGGCACGACCAACCGAGCCATGGCCAGGACCGCATGGGTGGGCGCCGCCCTGCGTCTGAACGCCCGGTACTACATGCCGGCATCCGCCTCAGGCGGACTTGGGCATACCACTCGCGCCACCCAGCGGATTCACTCGGCTTTCAACGTGCCCCCTCCGCGGCGCGGGCGCCGAAGAAAAAGCGGGAAGAAGCCGGCCGAGACAACGTGCGCCCAATCGAGGCGGATCTTCACGCACGCGCCCCGGCCGACCGGTCCGCGAGTTCGAGATAGCGCAGGATTCGATGCCGTTGAATGCAGACTCCGGACAGCATCGAGCCCACTTGCGAAGACGCCAAGGTTTCCCACAGACCCTCAGCGCATCGCTGCCCCGATCGGGAGGCATTCGCCAAACCGGCAAGTTCGTAACGCGCGATCGCAACCAGCCCCAGCCTTGGCCAATCCGCGTGGGACCGCGAAGGCGCAGTTATCAATTGCAGTCAATTCGCAAAGGCGATAGACTCCTTTTCAAGAATGGTCGGCACGGCACCACTGCGCAGAAGAGGTTCGGCTAGATTAGGCAATCTGCGCACCAAAACCGCGAGGCGTGTCAGCTTTCGTGATCGCGCCCGCAGCCAGTGGCAACCGTGTCTTTAGTTTGTCCAAGATAGTGTATTGCATGACAGGCAACATGTCAAGCGAAAACTTGAATATTTTGCAAGTTTTTTCGGCCAACGTTCGCCGACTACGAAAATCGAGGGGCATGACGCAAAGTGAGTTGGCCAAGAAGATTGGCGCCGATCCCACCATATTAAGCAAACGGCTAAGCGGTAAGTCTGCCCTATCTGCTGTCGTCGCGGTTGCAATAGCCGATGAGCTTGATACTCCACTGGACGTGCTATTCGGACGCGATTCCGGCAAAACCACCGCGAAAATCCGCGAACTCGCCAGTTCCATCCTGCACCTGACCGGGGGACTGGACAAGAAACCTCGGAAGAGCAAGGCTGGAAAGCCCAAGACCAAGCCGAAAGCCAAGAAATAGAAAACCCCCAAATCCTGATCGGTCAACAACTCGCCTGGAAAGCGGGTGGGCCCGCATCGACATCGTCTCGGGCTGCAAGTAGAATCGCGATGCAGGCTCCGATTCTTACCCAGCCCGACTTGGGGAGCGCTCGTGGACCGATTCAAAGGACAGTTCGAATTCACATACAAATCATGGCACGATCATGCGCGCTGTGTGCTCCATTCGTATTGGAAGTCGTGGGCCATCGCTACATCTACTATATTCAGTTTCTGATTCTCTGCTTGACTCCGGTTCGTAAGTTCGGTATATGTTAGGGTTTACGCGATTCAAGCAAGGAGACGCGAAATGGCTGACAACCGAAGCAAGAGCCCGCTTCCGACGG
>JADFIX010000086.1 GCA_022566435.1 Planctomycetota bacterium | reverse complement strand
TTCTTGGCACGAAGAAGCCGCGACGTCATATCTTCATCTACTTTCTTATTGGCATCGCCCGCCGCGGCGGGGCGCCGTGTTTTATCCATATGTTTTTCGCCTGCTTTGGCGCCGCCCAGCGCACTGCCCAGGTCGCCGGTCGGCTTGATCGCCTCGCGGTCCCCGACGTCGAATCGACGCCTGCGTGTTTTGAGGTTCACCGCAGCCCGTGCCTCTCTCGAACGGTATTCCCGCACTTCGTCGTCGTCGCCCTTCAACTCCTCACGGACGCGGTCCCGTGTGGTCTTGAGTTGATCGAGCGAGGCGGTACTGCGTTCACCGGCGTGCGCCAGCGCGGTCACCCCCTGCGTGAGAAAATCGAAGAACGGACCGATATAGCGGAAGCGGATTGCCCATCCGATCAACTCCGCAAGCAGCAGCGCGCCGAGTATGCCCCACCACGTACCGAAGCGAATCTCCAATCCATACAGCAAAACCACCAGCACCACGATCTCGACCACAATCGACAATGCCAACCAACTGGCCAATCGACGTACCGACACGTCGAGGAGAAAAGCCGGTAGGAGCAGCCAAGCCAGTACCCATTCCCACGCCGGGCGGGTCGCCACCGTGGGCGGTAGATCATGACTGAAGACGTCATCCTGGCGGGCGCCGCTCTCGAGCCAGCGTCCGCCGGTCATTTCCGCAATGCGCCGCAGCAGAGGTTCGTTCAGCGTCAGGTCGCGGTATTCGGGCGAGAAGGGAACCGGCACGCCCGTCCGAATCGTGCCCAGACTCCTCCCGCGATCGGTCACCCGCACATTACCGAGATAAAAGCCGGCCTTGTCGACCTCGAACTTGGCCTCGTACTTGCCGGGACCGATTTGCGTAAAACGCACGGGAATGGAAGTATCGTCGGGGCCGATGACCTGGGTTTCCAGCCGCAGGTTGTTGAGAAAGCTGGCGTCCACGTCGAGGGCGTCGATCACGATCGTGCCGCGATTTCCTTCGACCTTGGTGTACGTATCGAAATTGGCCGGTGCCTCTTGTCTCATCGTCCAGCGTACGAGCTGCGCCCACAGCTTGGCGAACTTGGGCCATTGCGTCCACGCCTTTCCCCAATAGGGCCAATGCCCACTCGTAAAGACGACGGACTTCCCCAACTCGCACTGCCAATAGGCGAGCACCGGGTCATTGCCGTCGTCGGTCGCTCGGATCACCGGAATGATGACGTTCGGGTTGTTTTTCGGAGAGGTAAGCACCATGCCGCCCAACGGCGGCAAGGAATTCGTCTCCACATCAATGCCGGCGAGCACTTCACTGTGCGCGTCCACGACGGTCGGTTGAAATGGCTCGTCAATGATCAGCGGCCGGCGCACGACCTTGGATTCCTTGGAGAAAATCTGCGGGAGCTGGCGCGGATTACGCGCGGCATAGAATTTTCCGCCCGTTTGTTTCGCGATCCACTTCAGCGTGGATTGTTGCACGTGTCCACCCCACCCGATGCCGATCGTCGAGACGGTGATCTTGGAGCGACGGAAGTCGTTCACCAGCCTGGCCGTCGGTGCCTGCGCGTCGCCGTCGCTCAGAATGATCACGTGCTTTTGCGCGGCGTCGCGACCTATGCCGGACGTCAGCTCCTTGTAGGCCATCTGCAAGGTCCGCCCGAAGTCTGGCATGTCGCCGATTTGCATGCGGTCGATTTTGGCTTTGACGGCGGCCTTGTTGCGATTCTCCGCCAGCGGCACCTCCCAGTTTTCGCCGCCGGGGGAATAGGTATAGGCGAGAATGCCGAAGTAGTCTTTGGAGCTGATGGTATCGACGCTCTTCTTGGCCATCTCCTTGCCCCAGTAGTTTCCTCGAGGGATTTCGCAACTGTGCATGATCAGAACGAGCGCGCCGCGCGGGATCACGCGTTTGTGCTTGATCTCGAACGTGACCGGCATGACGTCTTCGACCGGGCTTCCAATCCACCCCCCGGCGCCGAATGCCTCGTCTCCCCCGGTCATGACCAAACCACTACCCATATCGCGCACGTAGCGTGCCAGATCGCGCTGCTGTTCGTCGGAAAAGGAAGCCGCTGGGATGTTGGCCAGAATAATGCTCGAGTAGTTCATCATTTGGAGGAGCCGAAACTCTCCGAGCTTATCGATTGCCTTTAGTTCCACATCGACTTTTTCGCTAGCCAGTGCCTCGGCGAGCGGGCGGTCATTCTCCGGATTGGCGGAGACCAAGAGCACACGACTTCGTCCGGAAATAAAAGTGAAAGCCCGTGCGGTGTTGTTCAGCGCGATCGTATCCATCGACGGATTGTCGGGTTGGAACCGCGCCTCGAACGTCTGCACACCCTGGTTCCGTACAGGTAGCTTCATGAAGAACGTGTTTTCGCCGGGCTGAAGCGTGACGTGGGAGCGCTCTTCGGGCAGACGGATGGATGCGCCGTCGGCATAGATCGAAATCCGCCCCGAGACTCTCTTCGTCGTACTCAGAACCATGCGAAGCGGGACTTGCTCGCCCGGCTCGGCATGCGTGGGGACGATCAGCCGGTCAAAAAAGACCTCGTTGCGACGCTCATAGCGGAGCGGAACGACATCGATGGGGATGCCGTCCGCCTTGGCCCGACGGGCTTCGGTCAAAACGTCGCCCACGTTGTCGTTGCCATCGGAGATCAAAACAATACGCTTGGCCGTATCATGGGGAAACATCGCCATCGCTAAACGAACGGCGGCCGCGACGTCCGTTCGATCGGTATTGGGCATTTGGGGCAGGCGACCCGGCGGAATGAAGTAGCCCCCTTGCATCGGCAATTGTTGGAGGAAGGCGTTTCGTGAGAAATCAATCACTCCGACGCGGTCGTGCGGAAGCACGTTGCGCGAAGCCTCGTGTATGTACGTCTCCGCGAAAATTTCCAGTTCCTGAACGCTGTGAGATCGATCGAGCAGAAAGATGACCGTCAGATCGTCATTCCGTTGTACCTTCTGAATCCCTGCAAGGCAGCACGCGAGAAGGATGAGGAGAAGGCTTCGCACGGCCAGCGCGGCATATCGCCGCACCGGATCGAGACCGGTCATGCTCCACAGCGATCCCGCAACCAGGGCGGGCACCAACAAACAGAGCCAGAGCCAGGCCGGTTGTTCGAAGGTGAACGGAAATGTAAGGGCCACCACGCTCATATTCCGACGACCTGTATACGGCTGTTCAGTGAATCCACGACATACACTTTTCCGTTTCGACCGTAGGTCGCCCCCCACGGCGCGCTGAGTTCGCCCGGTTCTCGCCCACTCGAGCCCCACACGCGAAGGGAACGCCCGTCCAGAGAAAACCACTGCAGACGATCGCCGCCGTATTCGCAGACCATCAAGGACCCGTCTGGCGCCAGAGCTATGTCATATGGATATCGCATTTCGCCGGACGCGCGACCGTAGCCCCCCACTGTGGCCAGCACGCGACCATCCAGGGTGAACCGCACGAGGCGGTGGTTGCATGCGTCGGCGACCCATAGGGTCTGCTCGCCGTCGATGACCATCGCCGCGGGACGACGAAGCCGCTTTCCCTCGATCGGCTCCGCGCCGATCACGGCCACGAATGCCAACGCCGGCGACCACTTGGTGATTCGGTCATTGCCGTTGTACTCACTGACGTAGATGAACCCCTGGTCGTCGAAGACGACATCCGTCGGCAGGTGAAACTCGCCGTCGCCGCTGCCCTGCCGGCCGAACGAGCCTAGGAGGCGACCCTCGCGGTCGAATACCAAGACGCGATGATAATGGGTATCGGCGATGAACGTTCGCCCGTCGGGATGGACGGCCAGCCCGACCGGTTTGCCCTGCTCCGTCTCCGGCATACGCCATTCGTGCAAATAGGTGCCGCTCTCATCAAACCGCTGCACGCGACCCGCTTTGTCGACGACCAACACGGTGCCGTTGCCATCGGCGGCGATGGCCCGCGGGTAGCTAAACGCCCCGGGTCCGCGACCGACACCGCCAAAGACATTCACGACACCGTTCGGCGTTATGGGCGGTCTCTCGCACCCTGCGACGGTCCACATCGCCATGACGAAAAGGAAGGACGACCGGATAGGAAAAGCCGCAACTTGGGATCGTCGACAGGGCCGCGCGGGCCGTTGTGTCATAACACGATGCCCATCTCGCACGCGGCGGGCACTCGAGGTGTCTGGTTGTCTGCCGCCATGTAAAATCCTTCTCCAGGGCATGGTGTCATTCTACCGCGGAAGTGCCGATCTAGTGCCCGGTGCAATCAACTCGTACCATGTCGAAAAGCTCTCGGGAATCGCGATCACCGTGTGATGCAGTTGCGGTGCGACAAGCGCGGTGAGTGTCACTCGTCGCCCTCCGGATCGGAATTCGCCGAGTCCGAGTCTTGCTTCGATGCCTTGGGATCTTTCACCAAGCGACGAACGTTGATGAAGTAGTCCTTGACCGCCTTCTGGTACTGACGTGGAATCCGATTTCGTCCGATGCGGTCACTGGCATCGTGCTCGGACGTGGCAACGACCTCGGAGAGCGTAGACTGAACGTCTCCTTTCACCTGCTCGCCATCGACCAGGAACTGCCCGATGATGGCCCCTTTGCCGGTATGCACCTTAGCCCGTTCGGTTTTGAATCCCATGCCGGCCTGCTGCTCCGGCGCCAGCCCCCCCTTGCCCTTGCCAAGACCACCCATGCCGCCACGACTTCCTGGGCGCTTGCCACTGCCGCGGCACGCCGAACAGGGCTTTCCGCCGCGTTTCCCCGTCCCGTTGCATTGGGAGCAGCCGCTGTCAAGTGAATTCCGGGCGGAATTCAGCTCTGCCAACGTCGCCTCGATCTGGGCCATTTCGGCCTCGAGGGCTTCCGCCGCGCTGAGTTGACCGGCGGCCTGAGCCAGACCGACAGCCGCATCACCAGGCTGCCCGCTCTTACACGCTACGGCGGCTTTTTGCATGCCTTTGGCCAGTTGCTGCGCTTGTGCCGCTCCCTGCTGCTGTTGTTGAAGCTTTTGGAGCATTTTGCTAATCTGTTTCTGATTTAGCCCTTGCTTTTCCAGCGCTTTTTTGATCTGTTCCAGATCTTTCTTGCCGAGAGTTTGCAGCATCCGCTCGAGGTCTTCTTTCTTAACGCCGGCCTGAGCCAGCTTTTGGGCAAGCTTCTTCTCGATCGAAAGCTGCTCGAGTTGCTTGGCGAGTTTCGCCAAGTCCTTGCCGATTTTCGCGACGAGTTCCTTGTCAGCGTCCGACTTCAGCGTCGCCAACTGCTCCTGCAACTTGGCGATTTCCTCTTTCGCCGACTTGAAGTCACCTTGTTGCAACTTCTTGGCGAGTTTCTGCGTCGCATCGCTGCCGGACTTGGGCGCTTGCAAACGGCGGAACATGCGCCGCATTTCCTGATTAGCCCTGTATTTCAAGTCGCCTTGTTTTTTCTTGACCGCGTCCGCCAATCGATCGATCTTTTTGACGGCTTCATGTCGTATGTCGCCCGGCTTCAATATACCACCGGCCTGCTTATCCAAATCTCGAAGATCGTCACTCAAGTCCGCCAATGCCGGATTCTCTTCGGCCAGCTTTTGAATCTCTTGAAGTTTCTTCTTGACCACCGCCTTGGTCTGTTTGGCCAATTCCGATTCGTCTACCTTCTCGCCTGCCTCCGCCGGCTTCAGTACACCCGGCGTGACGAGAAACATCAAAGCCGCGGCAACGATCGAAAAGCTCGCCCAGGGAAGTGGCTGGGGAAACCGCAGTCGGATGTGATTCCGCACGCTGAGCGCGCCGCTCACCTGTTCCGCATCGGCCACGACGGCGCGGGCAAAGGGATCGTCTCGATCCAGGCAATATTGAGCGCTGCTCAATCGCTCGCGAAGCCCGGCGGCCTGGTCCAAGGCAGTTGCGGCCACGTGAATGTCCTCGCGGGTCACCCACATCCACAGCAGTGAACCCAAGAGTGCCGCGATGCCCAGGCCCACGCCCGACCACATCACGGGCCAGGCCAGGTCGTACAACCGCTGGACCAGAACGAAGGCGGCGAAAAGTCCCGCCAAAATGGATAGACAGAAGAAAAAGGCGTGCATCCAGCGACTCAGCCACAGGCGGCGCTGGACACGGCGAATTTGGCTATCAAGCTGGCTCATGGTCGGCCTCCACCATTATTGGAGTCTGAAACCGGAAAGGCGACATACAATCCTACACGTTCATCGGCCTCGGGACAAACCTACCGGCGATACCGGCGACAATTCACAAGGTCGACTAATCGTCAGGATCGACTAGACAAGGGCGAAGCGACGATTTTCGACAAACCGACCTACATCGCCCCGAAAACCGCTCCCCTCGCAAGCCCGTGGCAGCTACAATAGGCAACGGCCGCTGCCGCGGCCTCGGATCGCAACACACGGCGTTCGTCGCGACACGCCTCTCTACGGAGGACAACGGACAGGAAGGTCGAATGTTATTCTCGATTCTCGCTAGAACAATTGATACCAGCCCACCAAGGAAACGGTGCCTTCTGAAATTCGTATCCGCTTTCTTGCTGATGTGCGCGCCATCCGACGCCACGCCGGCCGGTGCCTTTGCAAACGCCAACGCGACCCGAGTTTTAGGGCTCGCATCGGCCGGCGCCGACCAGGATTCAAACGGTAAGCACGAAGCGGACCCGGCGCCGGACAAGAGTGAAACTCAAGACTCCCAACCGGACGAGAAGCTAGTTCTGATCCTCGAAGGGCAGGTCACGGACCTTATCGGAGCCGGGCTCGTGGACGTCGACGTCACGGTTCACCACAAAGGCGCAGACGGCAAGACCGGCGCGCTGATCAGTTCCACCAAGAGCGACAAACTCGGCGACTTCAAAATAGAGTTGCCCGAACCCATCCAAGGTGATGTCGTCGTCACCATGGCCAAAGCTTCATACCAGGAGGTCGCGGAAGGGTTGCACTTGGGGGACGATGACTATCCGCCTTTCGTTGTCGGAACCCTCGAAGGGAATCTCACACTTTCCGGTCGAGTCACCGACGCGGCCACAAAAAAGGGGGTGGAAGGCGCAACGGTTGAGATCAAATCGGCCTACAAGGACTGGCACGCGGAGACGGACGCGACGGGGCGATTCTCGGTGAAAGGCGTGTCCCCGACGGGCGGAGAAATCGTTGTCGAGGCCGCAAAATTCGGGCGGGAAAGCGCGCACGTGTCCTCGCTCGGAACCGGCGAGGAAATCACCATCGAGCTGAAACCGGAGCGCGTCATTCGCCTTGTCGTCATCGACGAGGCCGAAGCGCCGGTCGACGGCGTCACCATCGAATCCTACGACGAGCGGCGGGATGACTTTCGGGTCGCCGTCACTGATGCCAAAGGAATGGCAGTTTTCCAAAGAGTCCATTTTAATACCGTGCGAATGGCGCTGCGACTCTCGCATCCAGGATACGTGTCTTCGATCGGATTCGATCGGGAGATTCTGCCGCCGGAGGACAAGATGGAATCGACCCACCGCTTCACGATCAAGCGTGCGGGGCGGATTTCAGGAAAAGTCACCGCCCTTGACACCGGCGAGACCCTCTACGGCGCGCGGGTGATGACCGGCACCGACGCCAATACCGAATCGCCTCGCGAGTGGACCGACTACGAAGGGACATATTCCATCCACGGCGTTCGACCCGGCCCGGTCACGATTACCGTTCACCTGGCAGGCTATGCCCCGGAATTGGTGATCGGCACGATCGAGGCCGGGAAAGAAACCTCCCTAGACATTGCGCTGGGACCCCCGCGGTCCCTCATCGGCGTCGTGAAGAACGATCTCGGTGAACCGGTGGGCGGCGTGCAAATCGAGGCCACCGCCTGGCGAGGATTCGCCACACTTGGGCTCCGTGCCCTGACGGATCACGACGGCCGCTTCATTATTGAAAACGCACCCAGTGACGAATTCGAGATTACCGTCTTCGGACCGCGCATCCAGGCCACGCCTCAGGTCGTTTCCGCCACGCCGGGCAACGTGGTCGAGCTCACCGTCACCCAAACGGAACGAGGAAAACCACCGGGCGGCGGACCGTCGCTCAAAGTAGGAGACGACGCACCGGATGCCGTCTTGGTGACCCTGGACGGAACGACACACGAGCTCGGCAAGCTGAAGGGGAAGGTGGTTCTTCTCGATTTCTGGGCTACCTGGTGCGGCCCCTGCGTCGCTGAAATTCCGCATCTCAGAAAAATGTACGATAAGGTCGGCTCGAACGAGCGGTTTCTCATGTTCGGCATCAGCTTGGACTGGGACAAAAAGTTGTTGCAAAAGTTCCTCGAAAAGCAGAATATCCTGTGGCCGCAGGTTTTCGATAGCGACAACAAGAAGGGAACCGTGGCCGACAGTTACGGGGTCATTGGCATCCCGGCTCTTTTTTTGATCGGTCCGGATGGTAAGATTGACGCGATCGATCCTCGTGCGCAGGATATCCCTGGTCGAATCGAAACCCTTTTGAAACCGCGTGATCCTTCGTGAAAGCGCACAAGACCGTCAATCCTCTCGCCGACGATAATCGTCCGTCCGGCATCATCCAACCGGATTCGGAGCCCACGCGGCGCGCGCTGCGGGCGTTGAACGAACGGCGGTTGGAACATGCGGAAGAGAATCTGTCCAGCGTCGCCGAGAGCCCACCCGCACAGCGCATTTGGAATACCATCCTTCGAGGCATGTTGGCCGCCGCACGTCCCGACGCGGCTGCTGCCGAGGCATGCTTTCGTGAGGCCTCCGGCGCCGGGCCGGCTGCGGCGATGATGGCCGATCAGGAACCCGGCAACGACACGATGCGTGTCGCCGCGTTTGCGCTTCACCAGCTTGGTTTGCTCTTTCGTCGCCGCGATGAACCGCAACTCGCCTTGCGTGCCCATTCGCCCGCCTACCATATTCGCAACGAGCATGGTTCGTTCGAGGAGTTGAGCGAATCGGCGTTGGCGTTGGGGATCGACCATGATCTGGCCGGCGAGTACGAGGCCGGTCAGGATTGGCACCGTATCGCGATCGAAGCGAGTGCCAAGACAACGGAGAATGTGGCCGAGAATCAGGCGACGGCGTGGTCGCATCTCACGGCGTCGTTGATGCTGAGTGAACGATACGAGGATGCGGTCGAGGCCGCGCGGACCGCGCGGGAGTGGTGGCACAAACACGACATCACCGCGGTGACCGCGACCCGCGCCGACATGAAACTCGGCCACGCATTGCTGCGGGTGGCGGCGTCACGTATAGAGACCGATGAT
>JADFIX010000085.1 GCA_022566435.1 Planctomycetota bacterium | reverse complement strand
TCGTATATCAGCTCAGGCACATCAATCACCCGGGCAAGGGTTTTTACGAGCCTCCGGGAGGGAGCGTGTGAGTCGCGATCGATTTCGATCCCTATGTCCACAATCCCCAGGACGACATGTCCACCAGATGCCGCCTCGCCATGCTCCCCGCCACCATGGCCATGGGGCTCTCTTTCCCGCTCGCCAGTCGACTTTTTCTAGGTGACGTACGAAAGCTGGGCTCGCGGATCGGCTCAGCCTACTTGCTGGCCAACGTCGGCAGTATTTTCGGGTCGATCCTGGCAGCGATTCTTTTGTTGCCCCTTTTCGGTACGGGCGGCGGCACAAAGATCGTTGCGGCGGCGAACTTGGCGCTAGGACTCTTCGTTATTGCCCATTGCAGACCGCTCAGTTGGCGACGTCTCGTGCCCGTCGGGGGCATGGCAGGCATCGCCTTGGCACTTACCATCGTTTTGCCCAAGCACTTGCCGCTTCACGGCGAAGGAATTGTTGATGTTAAAGCGGATCACATTTTTGTGGAAGAAGGGGACGTCGCGACCGTACAGGTCCTGGTCGATCCGGACAGACCTGCCCGCAGGGTGATGACGGTCGACGGCTACAAGATCGGTTGGAGCAACGCATTCCGAAACAGCCTGTTCTGTCGCAAGCAGCTTATTCTGGCCCACCTCCCAATGATTCTCGATACACGCATTCGGCACACTCTTAACGTGGGCCTAGGATCCGCCGCCACACTTGAAGCCCTGGCGTCGTATGCCGACATCGAGACGCTCGATTGCGTGGAGATCAACCAATCCGTCGCCAATGCGGTCGAATTGTTCGATTCGTCCGTGGTGCTCGAGGATCCGCGCGTCCACTTGGTGGTCGACGACGCCATACACTACCTCTTGCGGACCGAGCATAAGTACGACCTCATCATCTCCGACGGCAAACAACAACCGTTCTACGCCGGCAACGCTGCTCTGCTCTCCAAGGAGTTTTACGAATATGCTTTCGAAGATCTTTCGGAGGACGGTCTCTTCATCCAGTGGATGCCGCTGGGAACGCTGGCGTTCGACCAGAAGGTCAACCTCAATACGCTCTGCCACGTCTTTCCGCACGTGAACGTTTTCTTCTTCCCGCGCGATTCGGTCTTGACGATTGCCTCACGCAAGCCGCTTTCCGGTAGACCGGGTATGACGGAGGATTTCTTTGTCACCTCCGACGCCAAGGCGGCGCTTTCCCAATTCCAACTTGATTCCGTCGCGGCGATTCGCGCACGCTGGGTCGCGGGAAAGTCGCAAATCGCCCCTCTCGTCGCGGACGCGCCCGTCAGTACATGGAACCATCTCCTTCTCGATTTTACTTCCTACGTCGCCGATAAGGGACTCTGGGGTCGGGCGCAAACGGACACTTTGAAACTGTTATTCGCTGCCGAGGTCGCACCGCCAGTCGGCGCGGTCTTCGAACCGGGCGACGACGCCTTCGTTCGATCGACGAAACTTCTCCGACGGGCATGCGCGGGATACGTGGTAGGGGACCTCGCCATCGCAAGACTTTTCGCCGACCGGGCCGTCGCCGCCAATCCCAATGACATCGTGGCCAGAGTCGTCGCCGGTAGCATTCCCGGACCGCGATAGCGGGATGCTGAAAATGACCCCAATGGCTTCATTCACGTGGAAGCGTGCTACTCGACCGCCTTCCAGTGCCCCTCGTAGAATTCCAGCAGCGCGCGCATGGCCACCATGGTCGTGTGCAGATAACCGTGCTGGTCGAGATACTTGCCGTACTCTTTTCGGAATTCCTCGTACTCGCCCCACGTACCGTCGGCGTTCTGCACGTCCAGCAGGAAGTTGACACCCTCCCGATACGCGGGTTCCGATTGCCAGCCAAGATAGGTCATGCAACTGAGCAATTCGGCCAGCAGGTCGGGGTTGTTCTTTCGGACACAACGTTGCACGAGGACGGGCAGGACCTTGCGTGTGTAGGCCAGGTCGTCGGCATCAAAACGCGTCTGTGTGGGCTCGAGACCGTAGTTGAACGCGACGAATACCTCGTGGGTGAGATCGTAGTGGTCCTGCGTTGACCACTCGACCCCCGTGTGGGACGAGTCACTCCGGTCTGCGGGGAGTCGCCGTGCGATCACCCCTTTTTTCATACCGGTGACGTTTAGGAGGATGGGCGGTTTTTGGAGACCGAAGCGGCCGTAGTATTCGGCGAACATGGCCCTCTGCCACGGTCCGCGCTTCTTGAAATGCTCATCCATGCGCAACTTGACCTTTCGAACTTCCTCCAGGTAGCTCGATATATCCAGGCCGAACTCGCGCATCAGCCACATGACCCGAAAATAAGACATGCTGTTCTGGATCAGCTCCCGCTCATTGCAGGTGCTCATATTGTGATAGTCGGGGCCGGCGGTCTGTGCGGCGATTCGTTTGACGCGGTCGGCGATGTGGGCGATTTCTTGCGGGTCTTTCGTATGGTTTTGGAAGTGCATGTAGACGCCGAGGATTTCGGCGACCTTCTTCTTGCCTTTGATCCGGTGTTTGAGCAGTTCGACCGAATCGACCTCGAGATTGTCGAACCAGGCCCGGGCCTTTTGCTTGGCCTGTAGATAGTCCCGGTATCGAGGTTTCGGCGCCTCGCGAGGGGGCTGCGCGGGCGCGGATTCCGCCAAGATTTGGCCACTCGCGCAGAAAACCGAAATAGACAAGACGAGCCATGCGATTGCGCTGTCGATATTCACTCGCGGCCGGCGAGTTTGCGCGGGATGAAATCTGCAGCCTGGCGTGTCCCTAGTTGTCTCGGGCATATTTCGTCTTCAACTCCTGAAAACATCCGTGCCTCCGCCTCTAGTTTGGCACGGATTCGACGCTCGGCAAGCGAATAGTGTACCGCAAACGATCGTCTTGTGGGTGGCGAACTGACCGCTCCTATCCGGTCGCGCTTCACGCGCCCTACTCGGTTGCGTTCAGTACGGCGAGCGTGAGCGACCCGGCGCTTGGTCCACCCGCAGATTTGGGCCGGCAATAGACGACCGGTACCGATTATCACCACCCGAAGCGGACTTGCACCTCCCACACGCATTACATCCATGGCAAACAAAAACCGCCTGCGGTCTCAAGGAGCCGCAGGCGGTGGGATGCCAGTTTCCCCGTCGTAATTCAGGGGCCTATGACCGGCCGCTTCTTGCGACCCATCGACAAGCCCAAAAAAGGCGGCCACGAGAGGGGACGTTTGTAAGTCCCCTCTCGCGGGCCGCGGGTTTTAGAAATAAGTCAACCCAAGAAACTCGACTTAGGCGAGTTCCTTGCGACGACCGAAGTAGACCTTACCGGCCACCAACAGCAGCAAGGCCAGAACGACCAAGCCCCACTCGGAGACGGTCGGGATCTTGCCATCACACTCGGGACCGAACACGGCATCGTCGACACCGTTGCACTTGTCGTTGCAGTTGCGGACGCCGTCACCGTCGTCATCACCCAACGCACCAGCTTCACCATCGTCGGCATCCAAGCAGCAGTCGCAACTCTCGCCGCCGAGTGCGACACAGTCGCCGTTACCCGGCACACCGTCGCCGTCGCCGTCGTCGTTGTCATCGAAGCCAAGGCAAATGTCGACGTCATCACAGACGCCGTCGTTGTCCGCATCGTCGGGATTCGAGTTCGGGCAGGGATCGCAGGCATCGCCCACTCCGTCGCCGTCTTTGTCTTCCTGACCTGGGTTGTTGCTGAATTCGCAGTTGTCGACGCCCTGGCACACACCGTCGCCATCAGAGCCGTCGCTGTCACCTTCGGGATCACAAACATCGCCGAAGCCGTCGCCATCGCAGTCTTCCTGACCCGGGTTCGCATCATCCGGGCAGTTGTCGCCGCAACGGTTGTCAACGCCGTCACCGTCCGGATCACCACCGCAGCCGCCATCGGTACCGTTGGTCGTACCGGTCGCGCCGAAGGTGCCGCCGGCAGCTTCGCAATCGGTCTGACTCGTCTGCGAGCACGATCCATCGGTCGCACAGCACGAACCACCCGGCTTCGCGCAGACTTCAGCGTTATCAAAGTCCGAGATACAGCCGGGACAGCCGAATGCAACCGGTCCGTATGAGCCGGTGGGCGGGCAGTCTTCTAACCAGATCACGTTGATGCCAAATTCGTCCGAGGCACCGGGGCCACCGAGTTTTCTCGTATCGCCGGCGATCGCCATACCCGCACCTAACTCCGATGTGCGGAAGGCGATAAAGAAGTCGACTTCGCAACGGGCGAAATCACCCGAGTTGTTCGGCAAATCCGGCATCGTGCCGCCGCACGGCAGATCATGGGCCGGCGATCCTTGCGGATCAACGGTCGCGGGGCCAGTACATTGCGAACCGGCGATCTCCGCATCCGGGTTACAGGTTCCCGGGGTAATGGTGAACAGGGCCGAATTCACCAGGAAGAGGGTACCCAGCGGGCTAGCGCCGTCCGGCGTCGAACGAGCGATAATCGGCGTGGTGAAGTGGTCCAGCACACCTGTGGTGTGATGGCTAGCCTGGACTTCATCAAATACCCATGTCGCGTCGCCCGGCGAATCGCCGCAGATGCCTGGGGCGTAGTAAGCACCGACATCAGTGTTTTTCCAAATGAAGCAGTCGTCCAGCTTGACACATGATTCAGAAGCATCGTCGCACGGCGCGGTGTAACCCTCATACGTAAAACAGGGATTACCGGCGCCGGCAAAGCACTGGCCGGTCGCGGTATTGCAGGTTTCCGAACCGTTGCAGAAGCTTCCGTCGTCACAGTCGGCATCGCTCTGACAACCCGGCACGACCAAGAACACGGAAATCGTGAAGTCGCCGTAGGCAAACGTGCTCCAGCCGTCGACGATCAGGTAGTAGGTGGACGACGTCACCAGGAACGTCTGCACCAGCGAGTCGTAGTAGCAAACATTGCAACCGTCGCCGTCACAGGCGACGATATCACCGGGGCAACCGCCGCCGGTCTCTTCATGAATTGACAGCGTGGTGTCCCAGCAAGCGGGAACCGTGCAGGAATCGAAGCTCCACTCACCTGGAAATTCGACTGTGAACTCGAAAATCTCATCCTGGCCGCCGAGATTGCTACCGCACGGGGCCACGAAGTCGTCCGACGAACCGATCGTGCTACCGACGATCGTATCACCATCACTGAGCTGACCGACGTTGTCCGCCGGACAGGTGTTGGCGCCCTGCGGGATACCGTTGTGGTCACCCGGGGGCAAAGGGCCGTCGTGCAGTTGCGCGGTCCTTGCTGAGAAGGTGACCAAGTCCAACGCCAACACATTTGACGTTACGACAAACAGGCCGACGATTGCGACGGCCGCTATTAAACGATTAATTCTCATCCTCTTACCTCCAAGAAACGATTTGTTGCAATAGGCTGGTGCTTCTCGCAACAAGACAAAACAAGAGACTGCAAACGCCGCCGCGAGGCGACCTCGACCGCCGAAGCGGGTTGGGGTTACTGGCGAATTCAAGAAACCGATGTCGCGCGGCAGCTTGCTACCCAACACAAAACCAAGAACTTAAGAATGAAAGAGCGCACGTTCTTATCCCTCCGCTTTCCCGAAAGAAAACCGAAGGCGGGCGATGTCGTACATGCATCGCCCCAAACCGACTTTAGCGTGTGGGTGGCGCGCGAGCCCGTGCGGGCTGGAGAAATTGAAAAGAAAAAGCAGCTAATTCAATTGGTGAACATTTGGATACGGCGCCACCGACCCGCGGCGCACGACGCGAACCGCCGGGCACGGCCACCGCCGCCGTCGCCATTTCAATGACCGACGCGCTGACGTAGACCACGAGAAACGCCACCACGAGCGAGCCCGCAAGGTAGCCCAGTGTGCGAACCACCAGGGCATGACCCAACATGCCGCCCAGCAAGCCGTTTTGCAAACTGAGCGGCTGCAGCGCCAATTCGACCACGACCCACCCGAGACCCAGCATGAGCGGACTGAACCCCGACCGACGCGTCAAGCGAGAACCGAGCCAAGCGTACGCAGCGGGGATTGTCGACAAGAGAACCAACGCACCCAAAGTCGGCTCGAAGAGTGCGCCATTGGACAGGGCAGAGAAAAGGAAAAGGCAAATACCCCAGAACGAACCGGCGATAAACGCGCGGGACGGCGTCAATATCCGAGTCGCCAACAACAGCGGAATGAGTACGACCCATGCCAGCAGCGGCCCCGCTGCCGTTTGCCACGAAGCCACCGACAGGCCGGCACTGATCACCAGGCCAAGGGCGAGGCATAACGTCTTTGCCAACTGCCCGTGCGACTCAGATTTATTTCGCCCGTAAACCAAACTTCCCTCCGCACTCCGGAAGAAACCCGCACGAAATCCGATATCCCGCACGAAGCCACTCCTGAGTTCCCGGAATATACCACATTCGGTCATCGCATTTCAATGGCAAAACCGCAAATGAGAAAAAAAAACGTGAAAAATCTGGCGACTATTACGTAAACTAATTCCAAAAAAGAAGTTACAATTCATTTTTTCCGCGAACGCTTCGGCTCGGGTGAAGCGACCGATCATACCGCCGTTAGCGTTAGCGATGAAATGGCACTGCACATAGTCCCTTCGTCTCGTCACAGTCGGCGGATCCGAAGTGATGTCACCGAATTTTCAACGAGAAAAATTGCGGTCTCGTGGAAACTTCCGGGTGAACGACCGGAGTCGGCTAAAACTCGGCTCCCACGCCGTCACCACACGTGACGTCCCGATAGTCGGTTCTTATGGCCTGGGCGCGATTCCTTCTACAAACGGACGACCGGATTCGTACAAACCTAGCCGGGCCTCGATCTGGCCCTTCACGCCGAGCTGACCCGCTTTGGCGGCCATCGCCAGTGCCTGACGAGCCACGTCCGCGGCCTTTTCAAATTCGCCCTGAGCGGCGTACGCGGCGGCGAGGGCATCGAAGTGCCGTACGTTTACAGGGAGCATCTCACAGCATTCCTGCGCCCATCGCACGGCGTTTTCCGTATCCTCTGCGCTCGGCGCGGGTGCCGTGGCCAGCATCCACGCTAGTGAACACTGAATTAGCGAAGGCCCGGGTAACGCCTTTTTCGCAGCCCGCAGCGCGCGTACGGCGTCGTCGCGTCGACCTATGGCACGGTAGCATTGCCATAGCGAGCGGTGGGCGAATTCATTGGCGGGTTCGTCCAGAAGGGCCGTTTCCAGAAACGGAATTGCCTCTGATGGACGCCTTTGCGCCAGGAGTACGGTGCCCAGGTTCGTTAGATAGTGGGCGTGGCCAGGCCTCAAGTCGACACAACGACGCCAATGAATCTCCGCACCTGGAAACTGCCTCATCTTGGAGAGAATCGTTCCCAACTCGCGGTGCGCCGGCTCCCAGTCGGCCGATAGCTCGATCGTCTGTTGGTAGAAAACCACGGCCTCTTGGAGACGGTTCTGATGCTGAAGGGCCTCTGCCAACCCGCAGAGCGGACGGGGGCTCGGGCCGGCCATTTCCAGGCGTTTCTCAAACGCCGCCTGTGCCTCGGCGTAGCGCTCCAATTTCAGGTAGGTGGACCCCAGCACGCTGTGAAACTCCGCGGATTCCGGACTCTCCGTACTCAGTCTTTGCAGGATCTGCGCAGCCTTCTCGAAGTCGTCATGATTCATCATTCCCAGCGCGCGGGTAAACGCCTCGAAGACCGGGTGCATATCTTTGGGATCGCGAAGAGCGGTGTTATCGGTCGAGTCCGCCACAGCTGCCGGTGCGGCCACGTAGCCCAGTGCTTCCAGCTTTGCGATCGCCGCGGCGTCCAAGGTCGTACGCCTCGCCTCGTACCGATCGGGACTCATGCGAGAGACCTGGTCAACTAGAGCGGCCCGCATCTTGTCCGCGATGTCTTTCCGAGTGTCCAGGATGTTATTCAATTCGCCGGGATCATCGCGAAGGTCGTACAGCTCGGCCCGGGGGGCATCAATGTATTTCCAGCGGTCGGTGGTCAACGAGCGAAGCCCCGCCCAGCCGAAACTCATCCGTGGATACTCGCATTCTCCATAGACCGGCACGGGATCTATACTTCCCGTTCGACAGGCCTCCGCAAGACTCCTTCCTTCCAAACCCGGCGGGGATTCCCATCCCAAGAGATCGACGACGGTCGGAAACACATCCACGAGTGCTACCGGTACGGGTACGGTCTGCGGCGTGGTGAGCCGGCCCGGGAACGAAAGAATCAACGGCACTCGCATCGTACTTCCGTACACGAAGAATCCGTGTTCGGCTTCGTCGTGCTCGTGAAAACCTTCGCCGTGGTCCCCCGCGACAATGATCAGGGTTTCATCCCGTCGACCGGTTTCCTCCAGCCAGTCCACCAATCTTGTAATCCAGGTGTCGACAAAGGCGATTTCTCCGTCGTACGGGTTGGCAAACCGGGCGGCATACTCCTCCTGGGTAAGACCCTGCGCCAGACGCGCCTTGAGAACGATCTCCCCCAGCGTTTTCTTGGCATCCATCATCGGCCACGCCTTCGGATCAGAGCGACCAGCCGCATTACTTCTGAATCGGGGTTGGCCGCGTGGTGCTCGGAAAGCGTCGCTCTACGCGCCTTCGAGTCAGCGTTCTGGTAGTTCTCAGCGGCCCCAGCACGCAGTTCGACTACACGCCGCCGCAGCCGTTTCACGGCCTCCGGGTCATGCTTGGCTTCGGCTCGTTTTATCTCTGCTTCTACTTCGTAGGCTTGGGCTTCACATTTCCGAGCCTCGCGCTCATACATCCCGGCCTGGTGGCGAGCTCCAGCAGCGCCTTTGGCGGCCTCCTCAGCGTAGCGCATGGCTTGCGCCCGCCGCGCCTGCAACTCTTCGAGTGAAGCGCCAGATAGCTCCCCCCGTCCTTTGCTCTCGCCTGCCATTTTGCGCGCCAGAAGTCCGTTGGCAAGGCTCGGTCAAAGACGGTTCACTAAGAATTCAGCCTATTCCTGAAGGCGTCCGGGCGCAAGGCCCAAACCATCGTCACCGGGATCATTCCGCATCGAAGTAATCCAGGACGGTGCGCAGCAGATGCGTATCGCCAATCATGCCCGCTCTACTTCTTTGCAGATCGAAAGATGAGTGACCTGGCCTCCCCCAGTAGGTGTGAACGCTTAAATAGGCGGTTGGCTTCGGACGAGAACGAATTAAATTGAACTGACGACCCGTGCCAGGCACCGATCGCCAGTCTCTTGAGTCTGTTCAACACAAGATGGCGAATGAAGGATCTGATGATATAAAGGCTTCCGTATCGGCCCGGATCGTC
>JADFIX010000084.1 GCA_022566435.1 Planctomycetota bacterium | reverse complement strand
GTCGTTACGAATGTCCGAGACGACGAGACCGTCGCGCAAGCGAATGACCCGGCGGCACCGGGCGGCAATCTCCTCTTCATGGGTCACGACAATGATGGTCTGGCCTTCGGCGTGCAGCGAATCGAAGATGTCCAGGATTTCCGCGCCCGTTTGGCTGTCGAGGTTGCCGGTCGGTTCGTCGGCCAGAATGATATCCGGCTCCTGGGCGAGCGCCCGCGCGATCGCCACCCGTTGCTTCTGCCCGCCCGACAACTGATTGGGGCGGTGGGTCGCGCGATCGAGAAGACCCACGCGCTTCAGGGCCGCATACGCACGCTGCTTTTTCCGTGGCACTTGGGTGTACATGAGTGGAAGCTGCACGTTCTTCAACGCCGTGGTGCGCGGCAAGAGCTCGAACGTCTGAAAGACGAATCCGATCTGCCGCCCGCGAATTCTTGCGAGTTTCGATTGTGACAGCTTGGCGACATCTTCGCCGCGCAGGAAGTACCGACCACCCGTCGGAATATCCAGACAACCCAGAATATTCATCATGGTGCTCTTGCCCGAACCACTCGGCCCCATGATGGCGACATACTCGTTCGCCGCGATATCCAGCGTGACCCCGCGCAGCGCGCGCACCGTTTCGGTTCCGACCCGGTACAACTTCTCGATTCCTTCCAGGCGGATCATCGGCTGACCGTTGGTGTCGCTCGTATTCATCATCCCTCGGTGCTCTTCGTGCTCACTACGACGGTCCGTTCCTTTTCGGCGTCCTCATCGCGCTGCCCCGTCTGGTCATCCTCCGCGACCTGCTCTTTCTCCGCGGATTCCGGCTTCTCGACGTCCTTCTTGTCTTCGGCGAGCGCCACCTTCTTACCGTCTTCGAGTTGGTCGAGACTACGGTAAGGGCCGATGATCACACTGTCTCCCAATTCAATACCGTCTTCGATCTCGACGAGCCGGGTGTCCGCGATGCCCGTATCGATCAGCCGCACCCGGGCGACTTCATCCTCCATCACATAGATAACCTTGATGTATTGCCCCCGTCGCACGCGCTCGGAGATGTTCAATCCCTCCTGGCTGCGGTCGAACGCCTCGACAACCTTCTCCGGCAAGTCCCTGCGCATGCGGTGCACGACGGCCTCGACGGGAACCGTCACGGCATCGTCCCGCCGGTCGACTTCGATTTCCACGTTGGCCGTCATCCCCGGTTTGATCCGCTCCTCGGTCGACAGGACCTCGAGCAATGCCTCGAACGTGACCACATCGCGCCCCGAGGCCCGCGACCCCTTCGGAGAAACCCGCACCACTCTTGCGGGAACGGGGACGTCCGGGTCGGACTGTAGATACACCCGCCCCGTCTGCCCTGCCTTGACCAACGGAACATCCACCTCATCAACCCGCGCACGAACCTGCATGCTGGATAGATCGCTGATCGACATGATCACCGTGCCGGCGTTGTTCATCGTCCCCGTGACCACGACCTCGCCCTGCTTGGCGTTGAGTCTCGAAATCACGCCGTCGATCGGCGAAGTAATAACCGTTTTCTTGAGGTCTTCGCGGGCACGCTTGAGGAAGGCCTCGGACTGAGAAAGCTCGTGCTGCCGCATTTCGAGCACCGCACGGAACTTCTTGCGCCTGGTCACCGTGTCACGTAATTCAATGTCCGAGGTGGCGTTCGATTCGGAAAGCGCCGCTTGTCGGGCGACGTCGCGGTCCGCCTTCTCCACGTCGGCCTCAGCCTGCTTGATACTCGCCCCGAGCTGCGCCACCCTGGCCTCGCCGGACTCGACGTCCGCCAGTAGGTTCTTGTCATCGAGTCGGCACAATAAATCACCGGCCTTCACCGGGTCACCTTCCTCGACCGGCATTTCGATAATCTTGGATACGATTTCCGAGCTGATCTCGACCTCCAGCACCGCCTCGACGTCGCCGGGCGCCTGAACCAGACGAATGATCTCGCCTTTTTCAGGAGCGGCGACGTCCACCGTCAGGGCAACTTCCTCGGCGATGTGCAGGGCGGGCTTGCCGTCTGAATCCCGCCGCAAGCTACCGAGTGAAAACACGCCCGCACAAACAATGGCCAAGATCAACAGCGTCAGCCAACCCTTCATCACGAATCCTCCGCCGGGCTGTTTCGCCGGGCCATCTCACAAAAAACGTCCACGCCGACACTCGAGGTTAACAGCCCGAATCTCAACTTGCCGCACCTGCCGCACTCGCGGCCGCGAAAGTAAAACCTACCCGTGCACCGCCGGCCACGAGTGCCATCAGCAGGCACGTCACGACGGCCATCCGCCTGCTCAACTGCCTTGTTACAATAAGTCCCAATCCGACCAGCACCCAAAACCAGATCCTGAAAGGATCGACGGCCGCGAGCCACGTTCCACTACCCGTCTCGGCCAGCATGACGAACGACGTATCGACGTATGCGGTACGGTAGTACAACACCATCGCCAGCCGAACGATCAGGGACACTACTTCGACCATTCCCGCATACACGCAGATAGACATCAGCGTGTGGAATTCCGGCTTTCTGCCCGTAAGTGCCACGACGGCGTACATGCCCGCCGAGATGAGCAAGAACGAAGAAAGAAAGTAAACCGGCGAGAAAACCATCACTCCCACGCGGGAGAGCATCTTGTTGAACTCACCGGTCTTGCGGATGCCCACCATACGGTCCCGAAGCTCCACCCGATCCAGCAGGTGCCCCTGTTCCTTCTCGAGCTTGGCCAATCCCTTTTCGGTCTTCAGGTCGACACCGCGATTAATCAGACCGGTCTGGACCTCTGCGTGCCCGATCAAGAACACGAGCACCAACAGCGTCATCAGAGCCCAGCCGTAGGCACCCGTGTCCTCGGCGCGCTCGAAAACAGAGCGCGGCGTTGCTAGCACTTGAACCGCGTGGCGCAGGCCGAGCGGACCGGCATTCTGATCACTGTTTTCCGTGTTTTCTACGACGCTTACGATCACTGCCCCTTCTCGCCCTAAAGGACCCACGCTCCACCGCATGTTGGTAGATCGACCTAATTATAAGCGTATTCGCAGCAAACGCCCGGTTATCCCCCGGTTTTCCGGTATTTAGTACATCCGACGACAAGTAATGACGTGCAGCAGGGGAGGAGGTTATGGCGAGTTACGAGTAATGACGTGTTGTCGTGCGGGGCATAGCGAGCGGTGGGTTGAAACGCCGGCATTGCGCCATGATCCGAGCCCCGAGCGCAAGCGACGGGTTGAATCGCTGTTGCGCCGCCGACGGGTCCGACAACCCCGCGCTGGCGCTTGGGGCTCCGACAAAACGGTGTCATGGTGGCGTCAGGGTGTCAGGAAGAATTATTGCCGGTCTTTTCGGGGACGTCCGCGTGCACGGAGGGTGATGTCGAGCCCCAGACGCCCTGCGATCCGGGTGTTCCACGGCGTGCGACCCATCGGCACGCCGCGCTTCAGCGATTGGCGTACGCCTTGCAACGCCTCTCCCTCGATCGGTCGATTGACGTCCGCGAGCCAGTTACGCGGACGATCCACCGGCCAGGGTCTCAGCCATCGCGTCAACGCCGACTGCCGGTTGCGCCGAACCCACAGGCTGCTCCAACGCCACTTTTCGGCCCGTTTCACCAGCTTCGCTCCGCGGGCGTTGGCCTCCACGTACCGGCACAGCGTGAGAAAATGCCCGTCCTGTTGTACCGGAAAGCTCTTGAACCGCCCCTGGTACAGCGGCCCCTCGCCGGCCGAGTGCGTGTGCGCATGCCAGCGATGGGTGTGCGTCACCGTCACCCACTGCATCCACGCCGACAGGTTCGTGCCCTTGCCGGCCTGCACAACCAAGTGCCAATGATTGGGCATCAAACACCACGCCAAGAGGTCCGGTGCATCCGGGCGCACCAACGACTCACCCAGCACACGCTCGAACGCGAGGTAGTCATCGTCATTTTGAAACAGGGGTAGACGCATCACCCGCCGGTTCAAGACGTGATAGACCAACCCGGGCTCCGTGACACGCTGTGGCCGTCCCATGCACGAATCTTACCAACGCCGCTCATGATGTCAAGAAATTCTTCCTGACACCTTTTTTCTTTTTTTCTCCATGTGCCACCCGCCAAGACCGGCATACCGGCTAAGGGAAGCACAACCGGTCATTGGTGTATATTGCAATTTCGAAACCACCAAAAATGCACGGAAATAGGCCCATTCCAAACGCCGGTATACGCGACGAGTCACAACACTCATCCGGATCCGGGAAAAGTGCTTCATTACAGGAAAACGGACTAATTAGTGGAGATGGAGCGACGCTGGGACCGGTGCAAAACGGGAATGGAATCCCGAGCGCTTTTGTATATCGGCAACGCTTCGGGCACGGAATCGGTCGGCAGATGCAGTGAGAATGGGGCCTGTTGACGCCGTGGCATCCAGCTCCCGTACAAGTAAGACATATGTCACAAGCCACACCTTCTGCTGCCACGGTGTCATCTCGAGCGTCAGCGGCGGGCTCGGAGCCAGGATCACCCGGAAAGAACTCGTTGCCGATATCGGCTCCTTCGGGCGTACAAAAGAATCCCCCGTCCGTTGGCGTAATTCGCGTCCACGGTACCCCCGGAGCCACATCCATGTCCACCGTTCTGTAAAGTTTCTTGATATCGTCGGGACCCGGAGCCAACGCGGCCGATTCCCTTACCAAGACTACCATGACGTTTACCGGAAGAATCGCCTCATACGTCCCCCCGTTCGCTGTGTCCAAATTCGCCCGCAACACACCGCCAGTTTGTTGCGTGGTCGCGGCCAAGGCCAAGAGCCAAGTTTCGGGGTTCTGCCCAAAATTATAGGTAACCGTGATCGGCTCGGTAGCAGAAAGCCGTAGTCCGCGCATCTTAATACCAACCGGGTTGCAGGCGGACGGTGGAGGATCAGGACAAATCACCGGGCCGTCACGGACGATGAATGTATCAGCCGTATCACATTGTACGCCAGACAGACCGTTCCGCGGCATTCCAACCAGTTCCACCGTGCCTACGAACACATCTGATCCGGTCCCGAAGAAACCCGCGGGAATTGCAATCACATCGGAGCCGTGAGTGGCGTCAAATGTGATGCTGCTGGGTACCGTTGTATTGGTCGCGAACGGATCGACCCTCTCCTCACAGCAATCGGAAACTTTCTCATCCTGCCCGAAGACGGCGTTGTCCGCTCTGACGCCGAGCCATTGCGACGTTCCACCATCAGGATGCGGACCAAACGTTTCGTTGAATACCACCGTAAACGTCGCACCCTGACCGAGGACGGGCACGGCTGTGCCGTGCTTTGTGCTAGAAATCCAAGTGATGTGCCCCTCGTTGCCCGGCGGATCAGTGACCGCCTCAAACGTGATCGACTGACCGTCTAGAACATGATCCACTTGATTGCGGTGACTCGTGATCGAGACGCTGTACGTATCGATCCGAACTTTGGTCGACCGGGTGGGCGGCCCCACCGACACCGTACGACTGCCCGCAGTTCCAAACGTGTCCACTCTGACGGCACCGATCGATATAGCGTGACCGTCGATGCGCCATTCCATGAGTGTCGCGAACTCCGGCGGATCTACCTCGGGGAGAAATTCGATGCGTCGATCGGTCGAAGTGCGATAACTTCGCGTCACCGCTCCGAGAATCGGCCGACGCCGTCCACCGTCGTTCGAGGTCGCGTCCATTGCGCCGAGAGTAGTCTCTTCAAGACGAGCCACCGACTCGCCGAAAAAGTACGCCATCGTTTCAGCGTTGGTGGCGCCTTGGTGCAGATCGAATGTCGCGATCGTCGGCGTGAGCATCGTGGCCCTAATATCGCCGACTGCGACAGGCAACACGATCAATCGAACCGGTAAAACTCGACGCGTACCGTCGGACAGCTCAACCACGGCGGCCACAAGCGCCGTTCCGACGCGGTCCAAGGGGCAGCGGGCGCTTACACCGTCGGGGGTGCGCGACGTAATTGCCGCGCCGGTAAACGTAACCACCGCGTCTTCCGGCACTGATAGATAGAGCTCCAGAATTGTCCCGAGCGGAATGGCCGTTTCCGCGGGTGCCAAATGACGAATGGTCGTCAAACCCGCGATAGGTTCGAAGTAGAGACGCGGTGTATTATCCACCTGGACTTCCCCGTCGGGGTTGTCCGACGCAACGTCGGCACGCGCTGCGGAGATAGGCAACAGCAGAAGCAGACCGACCAATGTAGCCCGAACGATTCGACTCCCAAACGACTCTGCTATTTCTCGCGACATGATAATCCTCCTCGTAACTAAAAAATGCAAAATGCTAGTCCCGCACGATTACACCGCTGTCGATTTGCCCGTACGCGACAGAAGCGGTACATCGCCTCACGATGATGGGGAAAACAGCCTTCGCAACGACCCGTCCCTCACCCGCCGTTGCAATCGCAACCATACCGCGCGACGAATAGGAAATCAACAAGAAAAAAGTGTCTTTCTTTCCAAGGATCGTTGTGCAACTGCATACAAGCGCACCGATCACGACACACTTGTCGTATTGCAAATGCAGCCACACACCTCCGCACGTAACTAAACCGCACTTGTGCAGTTGCACTACAGAAGAGGAGTGTAGGCTATAGGGTTATATTGGCTCGCCGGTCAACGCATGTAAGGTGAGGAAGGAATGTGTCGTTGATGTGAAATAGTCGGTGGGTGCACAATCAATCTCGTGCTACTGCGCAGCTCAAACGATGCCATGCGCTGTGTGGTATGGATCCCGACGCGCCGGGAGTTGCCCGTGCTCATCCGGTCGCCGTCACGGGTCCCGATGTACATCGGGACCTATGCCACCCTCGAATCATGTGCGACAAAGCGGGAGTGTATCGCCAACCTCAAATATGCGGGTGGACCAAGAGGCGGGTCGCTTGGTCATGAAGCGACGGAGCGACGAAGCGACGGAGGGACTGAACGCGACCGAATAGGAAGCGTGAAGGGGCGTCTCTCCGCGCCATGTGCAGGGATTGTAAGCGCACTCGGTTTTCATATCGCCGAAGAAAGCTACTCGGCCGGGAAGTCGAGGTCGAAGTCCTCGGCCTCGTCCCTATCAGGGTCGACGGTGAACTGTGCGAAATCAAAGAATGAAGAGAATGCCTTTCCCGCACTCTCTATCACGATCGGGTTTGTGGCCGCTTGTTCGAGTGTGCAACCCGCTAGCGAGGTCGCACCAAGCACCACGAATGCGATACACATGAATGTGAAAAGTCGGCTTCTTCCTCTTCGAACGTTCATGGTTCCCCTCCCAAGAAACGAATCGTGGCCGTGTGCTCCACAACCAGTCAGAGTCTCGAAGAAAGAGCGCCTGAGCGTCGCTCGAAGAGACAGACCGATCGAGTGTCACGACCGAAGCGCGGCCGACCCCCCGTCGCCGCCTTCGCAACCGCAAAGCGCCCACTCGACGGGCGATTCTGCGGCGAGTCGACCCAAGACGTCGCACTTCACGATCGCGTGAACTACGAGCACCCAATTCGCAACAGCGACGGGCCGACCCAATGTACAATATTCAATTCGCCGGGTGCCGAGGCCAATCGAAATGTCCCATTGTTCGTTTTTTGATCCCTTGATCACGGCGGAACTCAGTAGCGCAGGCGATTATCGGTCGGGATGGCACGAAATCGAAGCGGGGGAGGATTTTCGGACTCGGTAGGGATGCGCCTATTCTAGGAGTCGGCTTGCCTGGCCATTACCGCAGTGGCGTCATCATCGAGTACCTCGTCAGCGGCATGGCGTACCAGCGCGGCAAAGAGGGCCGACACCTCGTGATCGCCGCCGCACGATCCGAGACATTGACGGACGCCTTCGATTCCGAACGGGCGGGAAAGGTCCGCGTGGTCATCGACCGCATCGTGGTCTGCCCCTTCCATGGCGTGCGGCCGCTGGTTGATCATGCCGTCGCTCACGACGACGAGGCGGTCGCTGGGGGCAAACGGGACGGTCTGCAGGTCATAGCGATCGGCGTGCTTTGTACCGGCAAGTGGAAACCGGTCGGTAGACAGATCAATGCACGAACCGTCGTTCGCCACGATGAGGGCGTGGCCTTGTCCGGCCACCGCGAACGACAACTCCTGCTTGGCGGCATCCAGAACACCGATCCACAGCTTGACGAATCGAGAGTGTAGAATGCGTACTCGCAGGAATTGGTGCAGCGCCTCGACGGCTGCGGCCGGATCACCCGACTGCTCGAGGCACGCATGGAGAAAGCCCTGCGACGCGCTGACGAGAACGGAAACCGGAATGCCACGCCCGAGCACGTCTCCCACGACCACGGCCAGTCGATCATCGGAAAGAGAAACGACGTCGAAGAAATCCCCGCGGATGTACTTACCTTGCCGCGTTTCGCCGGAGAACGCCCATCTTCCGAACGATCCCTCCCGACTGGGAAGGAGCCAACGCTGCACGACGGTGGCGAACTTCACTTCCGCTTCCATCTGCAATTGACGTCGTTCGACGTCAATTCTCATGAGGTTGGATTGACCAAGCGCCGAAAGTCGCGCGAGCCCCATCGGCAGGGCGGCCGCCCGATCGGCCGTCCACTTGCGACGGGCATCATTCGATGGTTGATCGAGGTAGTAGTATCCCGTGAGGGTCGAGCCTGCCATGACGGGAATGCACAAGGCGACGACGGTATCCTCGTTTTGGGCATTACTATCGTGCTGCTTGGCTGGTCCGCGTTGCAATCGGGCGGGGGCGCCGCCCGCCGCTTCATGTATCAAGGTCCGGCTGAACGTCGCGGATGACAATCGGGATTCGTCATATCCCTTCGCGGCAACCACTTCTGCGACTTCACCACTGGTCGGTGGTCGAAGAAACGCCGCCCGCGTGAAGTCGGTACCGGCCACCATCGCATCGAGGACGGTACGAAGCACGTCCTGCTCTTCCCTCGCCTCCTGAATGAGTTCAGAAGATTCCAATAGAAGTTGAAGCTCTTGCTGCGGCAATGCCGCTGACAATGTCGTGGCATCGAACGGTGCGGTGACCGTGCCCATATGCGCGTCGTCAACGATCGTGGCCTGTGCGGTGCCGGGCGCGACGGTGAGGAGTGGGTTGACCACCGCCAGGGTCCACGGGCCGACAACGATCAGATCGCCGATTCGCAGGCGGTATTGATGGTTTTGGTTGAGCTTCACGCCGTTTAACCAGGTTCCGCGACTGCTTCTCAGATCGCCGAGAAGCCACTCGCCGAGCGGAGGAACATCCTCCTCCTGCGGAGGTCGATACGTCAGGCGGGCATGTTGCCTTGAAACGGACGGGTCGTTCAGTTGCAGGTCGGTGCTCGACATACGTCCGATGACG
>JADFIX010000083.1 GCA_022566435.1 Planctomycetota bacterium | reverse complement strand
ACCTGTCGAGAATGGCAATCCGGTCCTATTCGCCGTCGCACATTCATCGTACGCCGAGTTTTCGGTTTCAGAAGTCGCCGCGAACCGGTTCCAAGCGACCGACCGTTGGGCGAACGCCGAGACTAGTCACGCAGACCAGGTTTGGAGGGAGCGCCAATCCCATACGCCGATTGCCAACCCCGAGTTTGATTCTCAAGAAAAGGAGATCGATTCGTCATGATCAGCCACAAAGCCATCACCTGCCTCGGTACCCTGCTCCTGATTTTCGCGACCGAGAAAAACCAGGCCGAGACGCCTAGACAACACGACGCACCTCAGCTCGAGCTGGCAGCGGCCGACGCACGCCGCGAAATGGAATTCGGTCAAAGAGACCGGGCGCGGGCGGACATGGAGGACCAGGCGGATGAGGAGGCATTGACCCCCAAAAGGAAGATTGACAGATTGTTCAAAGAGGGAATGGAATTGTACGATCGTGCAGCGGGGACCAACTCAGAGGGCGATGCGACGCGGGCTTTCAATTTCTTCATGGAAATCTCCCTTGATTCGAATGCGACGCCCGCACAGGTGAGTCGTGCCAACCGGTTGAGAGATAAGGCTGAGCAACTCATGCGCGTTATCCAGCGCAGAGCGCGGCGCGATCACGAAATGGAAGTCCGTCAATGGGAGCGGGCTCAAGAAAGGGCGCAGGCTCGGGCGCGGGCGGAAATGGAGGCCCGGGTCGCGGACGATCGGCGGAACCTCGAAAGGGAAACGTACGAACTTGAAAGAGAGTTGATCGAGCAAAGAATGCGCGAGGTGGAACTCCAGGCGGCTGCCGAGACTTTGGAACTCGAGGGAAAGCACAATGAAACCGTGGCCCTCCAGCGTGAACTCGTGCACATTCGCGCGGAACTCGAACGGCGCGAACTTCAGCTCGAACTGCGACGATCCGACATCGACCGACAAACCGAGCGCCACGACATGCTGAGAATGCGAGATCGCCTGGAATATGTCTCAGACTGGCGCGGCGTGGCATTCGATCCGCAAGAGGCGGTCATGATGGCGACACAGGCCGTCGTCGAATCGGCGTTCGCAGGAGGCGGATCAGAGCGTGCCAGCGAACTCCTGGAGGGGCTGCTTGGAGAGATTCGCGATGTCGGATCACGAACGGCCATCCGATTCGCGCTGCGAGACCTGTACGGCGAATCGGGTCAATCCTACGCGGCAACGGAGCATTTGAAGCAAATCATTCTGGAAAACGCCCGCGGACTCACTGAGGATCATGACGGTGATCGACGATGAGGGCCGCGACGCCTGCGTCGCGGTGTGGAATCGTGCGGGGTTGGGGGGAGCGGCAATTTGCTCGCCTGCCCGACGACGGTGAGTAAGAAATTCCTGGAACGACCGAACATGCCCGACGGCCACATGCCGTCGGGCACCGGGATCAGTCCTTTGCGGTGAACAGTTTTTCGACCGCGTCGAGGAGTCGTTCCATACGGAACGGCTTGTTGATGTACCCATCCACCCCGAGGCTTTCCGCCCACGTCTGATGCCGTTTCCCGACATTGCCGGTGATCATAATGACGAAGGGTTTGTCGCCGCGTTTCTTGTTCGTACCTTTCAACTTCTCCAGCACGAGAAACCCACTTCGCTTGGGAAGCATGGCATCAAGCAGAATGAGGTCGGGATCGAATTCCTGGGCGACCTTAAGTGCCGCGTTACCATCCATCGCCGTTTTGATCGTGGCCCCTGTGTCCGCGAGCACCGTTTCTAGCGCGGTGACCATATCGGGATCGTCCTCGACGATCAGAATCGTTTTGCCGTCTAGTACCGTAGACACGTTTTGTCTCCCGCCCATCAATGATGTTGTTGTCGGTCGAATCGCGAACGCTGTGCTTCGATCAGCGCGGTCAGTATAGAAGCCCACAGCGCGTCTCGCAAGGCAGACGCGGAAACAAGCTGATCCTCCAAGATCTCCCGCATAGCCCGGTGATTCGTCCGCCTCCCGACGAACGGACAAAATCTCACAAGTCGTCCCAAAAAGACGTTTTGACCTCGCAAAATTCTCGGGCTAGACTCGCCCCACCTGATGGCGCGAAGTCTCGGCGGACTCTCTAGAGGGCGAATAGAAACCATGGACAAAAAATGGCTGATTACGCCCACATCACCCCTTTGTGCGGAGCTGGCCGCCGGGTGGCGTCTTCCCAAACTCGTGGCCCAGCTCTTGGTCAACCGTGGTGTCGATCGCGCAACACTCGGTGAACGGTTCCTGACGCCGCGGCTCAAGGACCTGCACCCGCCCGCCCAACTTCCGGGCTCGCAGAAGGCCGCCGAGATCATCATCGACGCGATCCGCAAGAAACGGAAGATCGTCCTCTACGGCGACTATGACGTCGATGGCACGACGGGATTGGCCATTTTGTGGCATACGATACGCTGTGCCGGGAGAGAAGCCGGATTCTATGTCCCCCATCGGGTCGACGAAGGATACGGCCTGAATCGCAAGGCGGTCGAGCGTTTGGCTGACGACGGTGCGGACTTGATCGTCACCATCGACTGCGGAATCACGGCTGTCGAAGAGGCCGAGTTTCTTCGGAAACGTGGCGTCGGTCTGATCGTCACAGACCACCACACGCCTCAAAAAACCCTCCCGGTCGCCGACGCCATTGTCCATCCGCAAGTTGGTGGATGTTACGACAATCCGCATCTATGCGGCGCCGGAGTGGCATTCAAGCTCGCGTGGTCAATTGGGCAAGCCCTGGCCGGCGGCGAACGTGTGGATGCTTCCTTTCGCAGCTTGCTTGTCGATTTGCTGCCCTTGGCGGCGCTCGGCACCATCGCCGATGTCGTGCCGCTTGTCGGCGAGAACCGGATTATTGCACGACATGGCCTGCAATCCCTTCCAAGCTGTGAATTGCCCGGTATTCAGGCGTTGATCGAATCGGCCGGCCTGTTGAACGAAGAAATCGACGGGTACGACGTCGGATTCAAGCTTGCACCGCGCATCAACGCCGCCGGACGGATGGGACACGCCCGCCTGGCGGTCGAACTATTCACCCGAGCAAACGCCGATCGGGCGCGGGAAATCACCCTCTACCTGGAAACGCATAACCGGTCGCGACAATCGACCGAGCGAAAGATCTACAAACAGGCGCGAGAGCTGGTGGAGCAACGCGGCCTAGCGAGTGACTCACGACGCATCCTCGTGGTCGCCGCCGAGGGGTGGCACGCCGGCGTGATCGGCATCGTCGCCTCACGACTCGTCGCTCATTATCACAGACCCGCGGTCGTGATCGCACTGGCGGACGGGCGAGGACAAGGATCGGCCAGAAGCATCGACTCATTCGACTTGGCGAAGGCCTTTGCCGACTGCGGCGAACACCTCGTCAGCCACGGCGGTCACGCCATGGCCGCCGGACTTCAGATCGAGGCGGATCGGATTCCCGCGTTTGCCGAGTCGCTTGTGGAGGTGGCCAACAACCGCCTGACTGCCGCCGATCTGATCCCGAAACTTCGGTTGGACGCCGAGGTTGACTTGGAGGAGCTGACGATGCCGACGGCGGAGGCGATTTCCGCGCTCGGCCCGTTCGGCGCCGGCAACCCCAAGCCCCGATTGGCGACCGCGTGGGTCGATGTCGTCTCCGAACCGCGATGTGTCGGCAAGCAGCAGGACCATTTACAGGCGACATTTGCTCAGAATGGTGTCCAGATCAAGGCCATTGGATTCGGCCTGGGGTACCTACTGGAGGACCTCAAACAACACCGTCGCTGCCGCGTCGCGTTCGAGCCGATCATCAACGAGTTTAGAGGACGCCGTAGCGTCGAAATGCAAATGCTCGACGTCAAGTTTTCCGGGTGATTTGGTTCGCGGCTGATCGAGCGGCAATGCGCACCGCATGCCACGACTTGGACACCCACGCAACAGATAATGACGCGACCTTCGTCGTTTTCCCCAGAAAGCCGCCGCTCGACAGCAGACAGGGGGTGGACTACACTTGCCCCGCCGAGCGGCTCTGCGTAGGCGAGTCGAAACAGGAACGGCGGGCAGGCCCCCTTTCGTTGCTCTTAGTCATCCGGATAATTCCAATGAAAACGCCGGTTTTGATCCCTAGGCGTGTTTTTTCGGGTATGACTTTTGCGATACTGGCGATTATGTCGCCGGGCGCTTTCGGCGAGTGGTCACCGCCGATTGCCATTACCAACCTCACGATTGTCACTGGGCGCGGCACGACGATCGAGTCGGGCACGATCGTTATCAACAAGGGTCGCCTATCCGACGTCGGCAGGGAAGTTGAAATCCCCGCGGAGGCCAGAACGATCGATGGAAGCGGTCTGTTCGCGTATCCAGGGTTCATTGACGCACTCTCGCACCTCGGTCTACCGGAGGTCGAACGAACCGTTGACCAGCGGCGAATCACCGAAGATGTCCATCCCGACCCCAAGGAAGACCCCCTACCGGCGACGCGACTGTCGAATCGAAGAGGCATCCACCCCCAATGGCGTGCCCTTCAAGTCTACGCACCTGACGACAAAACGTGGTCCGGTCATCGGAGCTCGGGTTTTACCGCCGCGTTGATCGCACCTCGCACCGGCATTCTTGGCGGCACGAGCGATCTGGTCGTCCTTGCCAACAAGCCGGTTCGCCAAAGCGTGTTGGCGAGCAACGTAGCCATGCACGCCTCTTTCAAACCCGGCGAAAAAGGGGATTATCCGCGAACCTTACTCGGTATTTCCGCCCAGTTTCGCCAAGCGATGCTCGATGCGCAGTGGCATGCTCGGTCACGCCAATACAGCGAGCGGCATCCCACGACGGAAATGAGAGTGCCCACCGACGCCGCATTAGATGCGTTGAAACCGGTTTCGGCGCGTGCCCAAAGAATCGTCTTCGAGGCGAATACTGAAAAAGAGATTCGCCGGGCACTCGACTTGGCCAAGGAATTCAATTTGGACGTCCTTATCAGTGGAGGACGCGAGGCGTGGAAAGTAATCGAACGGATCAAGGCCGAACGTATCGGTCTGATCGTAAGCATCGCCTTCGAGGACGAACCGAAACCCGCTCGCCGAGAGAGGGAAAAAACGCTTGACTCGTCAGAGGCGGAACCGGCGGCGCCTGATGACCTCGCTGCGCCGGACGAATCGCCGACTGACGAAGAGACCTCCAAAAAACTCGGTCAATTCCTTGAGCCGATCAAGCTTCGTGACGAACGAATGCGACTTTGGGAGCAGCAGGTCACTAACCTGATCCGCCTTCACGAGGCCGGTGTCCCCTTCGCGCTCCGTGCGGGCGATTTCGAAAAGCCGTCCAAGTTCTTCAAACACCTCAAGATGATCATCGAGCGAGGACTTCCCGAATCCGCCGCCGTGACGGCCCTGACCCAGACGCCGGCCGAGCTGTTCGGCCTCAGGGAACAACTCGGTGCGATCGCGCGCGGCCGTATCGCCAGCTTGACGCTCCTGAACCGACCGCTGTCGCACAAGAAGGCGAAGGTCAAAATGCTGTTTGTCGACGGCGTCGAAATCGATCTCGGTGACGAGGCGAATGAGAAGAAGAAAGACGACAAGCCCAAGGACGAGCCCACGGACGAGCCCGAATCATCGGCTTCCTCCGAACCGCCCCAGGACGATGGGCCGGACTGGCAGGTCGAAATCAAGTCCGATCGAAAACCCGACACGCACACCGGTGGGAACGTCATCATCATCAACGCCACGATCTTGCCGGTGTCGTCACCGCCCATAGGGCCGGCATCGATTCTGATTCGCGACGGGAAGATCGAATCCATCGAATCGGTCATTCCTCCGCCGCCCGGGGTCACGGTCATCGACGGGCTAGGCCTCTTCGTGATCCCCGGATTCGTCGACTGCCATTCCCATTTGGGCATCGACGCGGGCAACGAATCGACGCTGGCGATCAGTGCCGAGGTCCGAATCGCCGACGTGCTTGACCCCGATCGAGTCGGTATCTTCCGCGCGATCGCCGGCGGCACGACCACGCACCACGTCATGCACGGCTCGGCAAATCCGATCGGCGGTCAAAACACGATCGTCAAGCTGAAGTACGGCCAACCCTTGTCGGAAATGATATTCAAAGAAGCACCCGCGACGATCAAATTCGCATTGGGCGAAAACGTGACGCACGCTAATTTTTCCAAGCGTCGTGGAGAGCGCTTCCCGGTCACCCGGATGGGCGTCGAAGCGACGATTCGCAGCGCGCTGCAACAAGCGAGCGCTTATGAGTCATCATGGCGCGAGTATCAAGGGCGTTCTCAGGCCGGTGAGGATGTGCGAACGCCGCGACGCGACCTGAGGCTCGAGGCGTTGGCCAAAGTGCTTTCGGGCGAGTTGACGGTTCACGCGCACTGCTATCGATCCGATGAAATTCTCCGTCTGATGCAAGTGGCGGAGGATTACGGCTTTCGCATCGGCACGCTGCAGCATGTGCTGGAAGGCTATCGCATCGCGCCGGAAATCGCGCGCCATGGCGCCGGTGCCTCCACCTTTGCAGCTGACTGGGCCTACAAACTAGAGGCCTATCATGCGATGCCCTACAACGCCGCGTTTCTCACGCGGCGCGGCGTAAACGTCTCGGTCAACTCGGATTCCGCCAACACCATTCGCCGCCTCGGCCAGGAGGCAGCGAAGTGTATCCGTTGGGGCGATCTTTCCCCGAACGAAGCCCTGTCCCTGGTGACCTTGAATCCGGCAAGGCAGTTGCAGATCGATGATCGGGTGGGAAGCCTCGAGGTGGGAAAGGACGGCGACCTGGCCATCTTTACGGGTCACCCGCTCAACACGTTCAGTCGGTGCGTGATGACCATCATCGACGGCGAAGTCTTTTTCGAAGACAAACGTAAGGAACGCGGCGCGCCGTCACGCATTGTCCATTTGCCCGACCACCCCGATCGCACGACCCCGAAATCGGCGCATCACGCGTTCGCCATCGTCAACGCGACGGTCCACCCCATCAGCGGTCCGGTCATCGAAAATGGCCGGGTGATCATTGTCGATGATGAAATTCACGCGATCGGCCCGGATGCCGAGATACCGCCAGGCGCCGGCGTCGTGGACGCCGTGGGTTTGCACGTTTATCCGGGGCTCATCGACGCCGGATGTTCCTTGGGGCTGACCGAAATCGGTGCCATTCGCGGGTCCCGCGACGAAAGGGATATCGGAAAATTCAATCCGCATCTGCGCGCCGCCAGCGCGATTCATCCTCACAGCGAGCACATTCGTGTCGCTCGGTCGGCCGGAACGACGACCGCCTTAGCCGTGCCATCCGGCGGGCACATTTCCGGTCAGAGCGTGGTGATACGACTCGACGGATGGACGGCGCCTGAAATGATCGAGATCGTTGAATATGCCATGCATATGACGATTCCGACACTACCCATGCACTTGAAAGGCACGAAGGAAGAGAAGAAGAAAAGGCGCAAGGCGCACGCCAAGGAGATCAAAGCGCTGAGGGAATACATCGAGAAGGCGAAGCATTATGCAAAAGCGAAGGCGGCGGCCGCCGACGATGTGACAAGCGACTTCGAGGTTGATCTCGCGCTCGAGGCGTTGCTTCCTTATGTGCGGGGTGAAAAGCCCGTCGTGTTCCACACTCGACGCTACAAGAACATCTTGGAATCCATCGCATTCGCGGAAGAGTTCGGCCTGCGCTGTATCTTGAGTGGCGCGCAGGAAGCGTGGAAAGTCGCCGATGATTTGGCTGAAAAATCGATTCCCGTCATCCTCGGCACGCCGCTGAGCTATCCGGCGGGCGACTTCGAACCTTGGGATTCCGTGTATCGCTGTGCCCAAATGTTAAACGAAGCCGGTGTTCGGTTCTGCTTTGCATCGCGGAGTGCTTCATCGGCCTACGATCTCGGTATTCAGGCGGGCATGGCCGTGGCCCACGGGCTCCCGGTCGAGCGCGGCGAATCTGCGATTACGCTGGGCGCGGCGGAAATCCTGGGCCTCGGCGATCGACTCGGTTCTCTCGAGGTCGGCAAGCGGGCGGATATCATCGTGACCACCGGCTCACCCCTGCAAACGACCACGCAGGTGACGCACGTGTTCATCGCCGGCAAACCGATCGAGTTGTCGAATATTCACACGGAAATGAACGACAAGTTCGAAGGGCGTCCCGCACCGTCGCTTCCCCCGCTGCCGGAGTTGGTCGGCCCGCCGAATCTGACCTCACGGTAGAACGGCGTATTCGGGATGCACGCGAGCGGCGGTTCGTGTTCGAACGAATTCCGTCGGTGTATGATCCGTGGGCGTGACGACCGCGCTCGCGGGTGCCCCATTCTTCGGGTACTCCCGAAGGGTGGGGGGCATTGATGCGACGAAGCGACTGAGGGCGACCGAATTCGTGCAACCGAGTAGGGCGCGCGAATGAGCACGAAGGGCGACCGCAGAGGGAGCACGAAGGGGCAGACACCCGATAACTGATCGGCCGTTCCGTGTGGATGCATGCGCGGAACTACCCCCGGCCGTCACGTCCCTCCTTGCCCGAGTTGGTCGGCCCGCCGAATATGACGTCACGGTAGTGGCACACCACAGATTTAGAGACCTGCCAATGCGCCGCTGGCGCACACCGCGATATAGGCAAGTACGGCCATAACGATGAGGACAAATACGGCGTGCCATGGAAAGCTTCTAGCCGGATCACAGAACAAATCCACAGGATTCCGTGAGCCTGGGCGACTTGGTGTCACGAGCGACGTGGTTACGGTTTTGTGGCAGTGGCCTTTGTGGCTCATGAGGAGCCTCTTCGTCTCCAGCGATGACCGAAAGGTCGGCGTACACAGCTTCTTACACAACGATCTCCCGCCGAACGCGTCGACCCTAGAATCATGCCGTCACCATCAACCCATCTGGGAAATCCGGGTTGAAACCGTGTCGTCATATTGACTTCCGCCGCCGGCGCGACCTACTATTCCGCGGAGCAAAGCGGGGTTGTACAGGCCTATACACCAAGCGGTCGAGATTTTCGCAAGAAAACCTGCACGGATCGGAAAAATCATGGAAGGCGGCGGTTCCGTTGCGGACATGCTGGTCGGTGCGCGGCACGGCGATCGCGCGGTCATGGGTGAACTCATTGCCCGCATGTATCGAAAGATGCTCGACTTCGCGCGAATACGGCTGGCGACAAACTTGAAACTCTGTGTGGAGGCCTCGGATATTGCCACCGATGCGACCATTCGCCTGCTCAAACTCACACACCTCTCCTGCGAAAACGAGGAGCATCTCGAAAACTACATCCGCGCAGTCGTATGGACTCAATGCCTGAATCACCTGCGAAGACGTTCCGCCGAGAAACGCAAGGCCCCGGGAAAATGCCTTCCGCTAGAGG
>JADFIX010000082.1:2016-9368 GCA_022566435.1 Planctomycetota bacterium | reverse complement strand
GTTGGCGTAGTCTCCTTACAGCTTGGCAGGCCGCAAGACTCTTGGTCGGCAATGGGAACGCTTCGGGCGAACTGATTTATAATGCACCCGGAGCATTCATCGGTGATCTCTCCGGCTTCCAGGGCTGGGCTGACCAGCCTCGCGGCAGCAGCGACGTACGCTCCGTGGTTCTTGTACACGTTCTCATCTTCGTCCCCCACGCTTTCCTGTACGTTCTCTTGAAGCTCCCCGCACCAACGGCTTCCCATGTCATACGGCAGCGATTGCGGATCAGGAACAATAATCAAAAATGAACTCGAATCTGAAGCAGGCTTGGCGGAGATTGCTTCGGATGGAGCGTTTTGTTCTGCTTCATCGACTCCGGAGCAACCAAGACCTGCAACAACCGCGAGCATCGCGAAAGCAATTACTAATGCGCGGCGCGTTGAACTCAGAATTTTCTCCAACTCCAAGGTCGCAACACTTACACTTGTACGGAACATGTTCCTTCTCCTTCTCAAGAAATGCGCATGCAAATCCCGTTGCCAACGAGAGACCATCTCTCGCGGCTAATTTCACTCAGAGTGAAATGCAGGAAACCGATCTGGCGTGTTTCGTAGCGGTCTAGCTAATCGGCGTGCCTACGAAGGTGGCCAGATGAGTCCCAGCTAGCCAACCCGCCAAGGTAAGCGTCACCGAGTGTCCCATCTGGCCACGGCCGTGGCACTGGAAAAAACTCGGTGATAGCGCGCAAAAAAAGCGACGCTCTTTTCAACTTGGCGGGTTGGCACATTTCAATTCTCTGTCTGAATGTACCACATTCTTCCGCCGTGGTCAAGCGATGAATTTACGCCAGCATGGGAACGGCCGAGCGGGAAAGGGCTGGCTTGGCAGGTGCAGGAATGCGATGGAGGAGTACGCCCCCTTGAGGCAGGGCGCATCCCGATTACGGTGCTTCATTTCTTGCACCTAGGACGAGATTGTACAGTTCTTGGCGGGTTGGCTAGCTCAAGTCCCATCGGGACTCTTCTGTCCGAAATCAGCCGGTATCGGGCAGCAGCAGGCTATCGCCGTTTCCATGGCCCACGCCGCCTCGACCCGGCATTACCCGTTAGCTTAGTCTGACACGGAACTAGTGTCAAGAGGATTCCGTGGGATATTACGCCATGCTCACGAAAGCCCAGCATGCCCGCCAATACAGGGTTCTTCCGCCGTTTCTACGCGAAATGCGGGAAAAGGCTGGTCTGACACAACGAGAATTGGGGGCGTTGCTCAGGAAGCCGCAGTCTTGGATCTACAATTGCGAAACCGGGAACCGGCGCGTGGATGTGACGGAATTCATCGCCTGGTGCGAGGCTTGCAAGGTAAAGCCAGGTGTTGGCCTTGCACGAATCATCAAGCTCATGAGACCGTAGGCGACACGATTTAAGTGTCAGTGGATTTTGGCCTGGGACGACGTGGACTTTGCGGCTTACCGGATCCTGGTCCGGAGGGCAGCTAAAAACGTTCGAAATTCCGGGACGGCAGGGTCGATCGGAAATGGTCCAATTCGTTTTTCCCGCCAGGAACGGCGGCCCGATGTGCGGCGACAACTTTCGCAGCCGAGTGTTCTACAAACTGATCGAACAGGCCGACCTACCGCGGTTCCGGTTCCACGACATCCGGCACACGTTCGCCAGCCTGCTGCTTTCCCAGGGCGAATCCTTGCATTACGTCAAGGAGCAAATGGGCCACGCCTCGATCCAAACGACGGTGGACGTGTACGGGCACCTCGTCCCCGGCTCCAACCGGAACGCGGTGAACCGGCTGGACGACGTCGACGACATGCCGCTGAAGGTGGTCTCAGCGGAGGCGGTTTGATGACTTCCTTCGTGACTAATTGTAGAGTGCGTTGAACGCCTTAGACAGCGGCTTCAGTTTGACAGCCATCCGGTAAGGTCTTCAAATATTTGCTGCACGCCTGTTCTGTATTCGCTTCTTACAATGCCCTCCTCATCGATCAAGCCCCGTACTTCGTCGGTCGCACGCCTAGCAGGCTTTGTGCGTACATCCGGAGCAGGTATCGTACAGAACTTGTATTCGGGAAAATCCTGAGTTAGGCGTTCGGCTTCCTGGGTCTTGTCGCCGTCTAGGATTCCAACAATCTTCTCGTAACCGAGATCATGAAGAATGGACGTGATAGTCCGCATCTTGCTAGCACCGCCAACACCCCAACCAAAAAATGTTGCGGGCAAATGTGACCGCAGCTGGTCCATAATTCGAGCGTAGAATATGACGTCCTCTTGGCCCTCCACGAGTACGATCTTATCGTCAACAAAAAAAGCCTCACTTGCATCGAGACCGAGTACGTGCGGATTGTTACGGTCAGAAATTATGCCTCGAACCCGTTCTTTCGCGGCGGGGGAAAGATGATGAACGACAGAGCGATTGTCCTTCTGCCTTACGCGAACAACTGCAGCTCCGGCAACGATTGCCTTCCAATTCACAAAGTACGGAGAATGCGTGGCGTAAATGATTTGTCGCGACTTGGCGTAATCGGCGAGGACCGGGCTTAGTCGCCGTTGCAAAGCTGGATGCAAGGATAATTCGGGCTCATCAATAACAATAATGTCGCCCTCCGCGGAATCATAGAGTGAGTCCACTATAAACATAGCACTTATGATGCCCTCGCCAAGCCCATCACTGTTGTGATACTGATCGCCCGATTTTACCTTAAGGTAGAATTGTCCGGCTTCATTTTGATCGATATACCAAGTTGGCACTGGGTCCAGGATGCGACCAAGGAGTGCGTTAAAGGCGTCAGGTTCTTTCTGAATCTCGAATAGACGGTTTGAAAACTGTAGAGGCGTGCCACGCTGCGGGGGGAGATTGTAGGAGCTCATGTAAGCCTGTCTATTGGCGATGCCCTTTCCAAAGAAGGGATTAAAGGACCGGCGTGACGGAACAATGAAGAAGCGGTCTTGCGTCGGCTCGGTGCTTTGGTTGTCACCCCACGCTGTTTCACTGCCTGCCCCAGAGACCGTTGCGAGCCGTTTCATTCCTCCTTCGGAGTTCACGATTGTAAACACCACACGATCACCGGCGGCATGGTTCCTCTTTCCTTCGGAAATACTAACGGCTTGCGATTGGCGAGAGACAGCATGCAGCGATTCTATTATAGATGATTTGCCGGCATTATTCGGGCCGACAATCATCGTTAAGCCGCTTCCGAAACCCCCATTCGGAACAGCGAAATTGATTGTCTGTTCGTCTGCGAAGCCGCGATAGCCATCGATCGTCAATGAAGCAAGAGAGCTCATGAAACTTGCACCTCAATAAGGACAGTCGCCGCCCGGTTGTCGGCGAAATGCGTACGACCGGCATGATCTACTCCGAGGACCAGGCAGCATGCACCTTATTGAGCTCTTCCAACCAGCAGGCGGTCTTGTCCGAGACATCTCGGCCGAGTCGCTTCGCCAGCTCGAAGAATCCGGGGCCAGGCTGTCGGTCGCCGGTCTTGTGAACAACTAGAGCTGTCATCATGCCTCGCCCAGCCGCAGTTTCTTCTGTTGAGATTTCATCAAGTAAGTCAAAAAGTGGCCTGGCGTTTGCCTCAAATCTGATCGCCGTCATGCCGTCTACAAGTTCGGAATATGGGATCATGCCGCGTGTGCGGGCACGTTCTCCGATGAGTTCCTTCGCCTCCCGCTTCGCGGCGTCCCAAACATCCTGATCGTAGGAGTGTGGCACTCTTCTGCCCTCTATTTAAGTTGGCGTGCTGATCGCCACCTGAACCGGCCAGTCTACCGAGTTCGCGGCCGTCGGCAAAACGACCGCCCACATGTGACCGACCAAAAACCGGCAAGCCTAGGCAAGCCCCCCACAAGCCTAACCCATTTCCGGACACTCTGAGCACAAAGAAAGCCAGCCGTAAGTGGCTGGCTTGCAAGGACTTAGCGAATAGCGGGGGCAGGACTCGAACCTGCGACCTCCGGGTTATGAGCCCGACCGTCATCTCCGCATGCGAGGGCAGCGTTGCTGTATCGGCCATCAAACTCCGGCATCCAAGCCCCGTCCCTCATGAGCAGGGTGGATCGCCAACTCGCATTTTGACCTTCTTTTTTTTGGAGGTAAGCTCTCGGAATCTGTTTGAGCCCTTGCTGGAGCACGCGAAGACTGTGTTCTCTGTGTGTTGTTTCGGCGCGTCATGCGACGTCCACACGCCTCAGCTCGCGTTGACGCCTATTGACCTTATCTTGGTTTGGCACAAAAGGTTACGTCAACTAGAGTCAACAAAGGACAATTGGCGTCAATCGGGGATTTAGGGTTCGAATCCCCCCCTCTCCGATGTGTAGGCCACGAAAACATCTATTCTTATAGGTTTTCGTGGCTTGCGTTTTTCAACCGGCGTTCATACTCCGAGTTGCGACAACAGAATTGCGGTGCTCGCGTCTTCGAAAAGACAAGAGGCCGACTCCAATCGCCTCAATTGTGCCGGCACACCTTCACGATTACCCGACGCAACCGTGACGTCGTTCTCGTACAAAGAGTCCTCGGTTTCATCGAGGATTCGAGCACCGCTAACACTGTGGCGGTGGTCGGATTTGCTCAGATCTCGACGATCTTGCTTCCACTTGGCACGGCACGATTGCCCTCGGATCCACCTGTCCAACAGAGGCCGCTTTGCCCGAGCGATTGCGCCTTCGATTTCCTGCCGATGTTGTCGCTGGAGCAACGTAGCCCCAAGTTCGGCTTCCAGCTTCTCAAGCCAGGACGAGAAGATTGGCTGCTGTTGCTGAGGAGAAGAAAACAGCCCGGGCAAAAAGACCGATGCCGTTGTCTCTCGACTACTTGCCGAATTACTCGCCCGTGTCGCCATTGTCACCCATGGTTCGTTCTGCGACCATGTACTCAAACGCCTTGTTCAAGCAGTACTTCGCCAACGGGATTTCGCTGCGCGAAAAGCTGTTTGAGCTTTTCCATTCCCCAGAGCTGTCCTTGTACCGTCGCTCTACGGATGCCTTCAGCATCGTGACCTTTCGGCCATCGACGGTTACTTCGTTTTCCCAAAGTGCGCAAGAAACCGATCCTGCGCGGACCACCGACGAATACGGCGCTCCGGTTCAATCGGTCGCCCACGAACACCAGGAACTCGTCGACGACATCCTGTGGAACGGCTCGATGCTCCGCGGGAAGGAGCCGGTTCTGATCGCCATATGCTCCTTCTGCTCCAAGCGGGGCCTATTCCGCAAGCCCAAGCACGGCGTCTGTCTACTCCAAAACGCGGCAGCCCCGACTTGGTTGTCGGTCACTTGGTCGAAGATCCGAACGTCCCCCTGGGCATGTCGGTTTCAGGCGCGCTGAATGCACTCTTTGGTGGACGGACGGGTTCGGGGAAGACGACCGCGATGCGGGTCACTGGCCGGGATGTTCTTCGCTGGAACGAAGAGCATCCCGACCGCTGGATCACGCTGATCATACTCGACCGAAAGGGCGGTGACTACGCGGATCTCCCTCAAGTTGCCGGCCAGACATGGCTCCACCTCGGCGCCCATGAAACGCTCCACTTGGGACTTCAACAACCAGCGGGCGTTCCACCGCGTGTCGCCATCAACCGCGCCAGTGAGATTATCGCCGCCCGGGCCAATTTGAAGTTCAGCGCCACCGTTTTGGCGAACATGATGGAACTGCTTCTGTGGGCGCTCAATCCGCAGGCACAGGAGCCGCTCCTGTGGCCCACGCTGGCGAATATTCTGGAACTCGCACGCATTGCGCCTCTCCACCTTCTGGCGGAAAAAAGCGACTACGAGCGTTCCTTGGTCCAACGTCTGGAAGGATTGGTACAGTCGTCCGGGACGATGTTTCAAGCGCACCGTGGTCTCGAACTGGAACGACTTGTCGCCGAGCGCAAACATGCCGTGCTCGATCTGTGCGCTCTCTCTCCGGCATGGGTGCGAGCCATCGCCACCGACCTCCTGTTCAATCAACTTCTTCTCGGGCGCCAATACCGGTACCAGCGCTGCGACGCCATCGATTGTGTCATCATCGCGGATGAAATGGACCAGGACATCAGCGAAGAGTGGGAGGCCGCCTTTGAAGACAACCTCTCGCCGACTGCGCAACTCGTCAAACAGGGTCGCGAAGCAGGGATCGGCATTTGCCTGGGCGTTTCGGCCGTCGGCCCCGTGGCACAGATGATCCTGACCAGCATCAATCACCACTTTTTCTTCGGCAAGAAACGCCCGCTGTACCGGATCCCGGCCGATGCGCTCGACGACTTCCTGAACCGCCGGTACGAGACCGGACCGCAACAACAACGTCCGCCGCGATTCAAACGGCTCGCGACTGTTGAGGACTACTTTCCTCATCTTCGGTGAGACCAGGCAGCAATTTCTCTCTCGCCCGCCTTACAGCCGTATCCACTTCCTCGTCCGGTGTATGAGTAAACGTTACCTGCTGTTGGAGCTGCGAGTGGCGCATGAATTTACGATGTACGTGCGGCGTCGCCACCAGGGACACTGCGGTCGCAGCGCAATGCCGAAGCCGATAGAAGCCCTAGCAGGGCACGCCTGCCTTCTTGCAAAGCTTGCGAAACTCTCGACTGACGGCGTCCGACAACCACGGATCCCAGTATCGAGTGACGAACACATGTCCCCGGTCGGTCCGAATCCGACCTCGGCGTACCAGCCGTTTGATCAATGCGGTCCTACTTTGCCGCAAACCTCCAAGTGCCTGTGCCGTCTCTGGCCAAAGCTGATAGGACTGATGTACGCCGGTCTTGCTTCTCGATAACGCTACACGGTTACCGCGCAGATCGTGCCATTTCAGGTCGTGGATGTCTTTCGGTCCGAATCCTGCATTCAACGCGAGTAGGATCATCGCCCGAAACTGTGTGTCGGCGCAAGAAAAAAGATTTTTTGCATCAAGCTTTGAATAAATCGTCTTGGATCGGTTGGTCAACCCCATCCGCGACTCGTTGCGAACGCGTCGCAAGCGTGGCGCCTTCGGGATCAGGTCCACGTCTTCTCCGAAGGCGTACATCGCTCGGACTGCGCTCAAGTAATGGTTGATTGACTCTGGAGTATACTTCCGTTCACGCAATGAGATCTTCCACGCAGCGAACATCTCGACGGTGTACTCGCAAGCGTTCAGGCCGCGATGGTCCTTCAAGAAGCGTCCGAGCCAATCTCGATACACAGTTAGCGTCTTCTTTCGGTTTCTCCAATTCGCTTGCTGGGCAGCCAGAAACCGGTTGGCGAGCGCCTTCGCCGAGATTGGCAAGATCTTGTCCGGTGGCCCCGTCGGCAGAACGCCAGCGGCGAGCAAATGGTATTTCTTCAAGGCAGAAACTCTTTCCGCCCCGAGGTAAATCCGCCGTCCGGCACGGGTGACGT
>JADFIX010000082.1:0-2006 GCA_022566435.1 Planctomycetota bacterium | reverse complement strand
AAGAGTCGATGAAACTGTTTCTGTCGGCATTTTAATGAAGCTACACAAATCGTGAATAATGAGCACAACAACGGACCCCGTTTCATTTCGGAGCGGGGTCCATTACTTATAAATCACGAAATGACGAACCAGTTTACATCGACCCACGCCTTACTCTCACATTTACATTTCATTCTAGTGTTATAATGCGGATATGTCTTGATGTAATCAACGCCGAGATAAATCCGGCGTCCACCTCGTGTAACATAATACTGACCCGATGGCTTATGGAACGATACGGGATCTGCTGCAGAACGACTTCTGGTCATGAAACTACCTTTCAAAAGTGTAGTCAAAAGTGTAGTGCCAGTATCGATTTGGCTGATGACAGCAGGATGATCTGCCGTAAGTGCTTGGCAGATCAAGAGATACGTAATGGAGCCATGGGGACTCGAACCCCAGACCTTCTGCATGCCATGCAGACGCGCTCCCAACTGCGCCATGGCCCCGTCGTCCCGCGGATTATGACCAAGGCGGCCCGCCTACGCAACCGCCACGACCAAAAATTGGCGACGACCCGTCCCAGGGTCGGTATTGCCCGGTTTCGCATGCGTATCGAACGAACGCCAGGCCTGTTCAGGGCAGTGCCAGCCGCGGCGCCAGGTCATTGTTCCCATGGTGTCCCGAGTCGACCGGGTGCGTCCACGGTATGGGAGCGGGTGTCCGCGCCGGCCGCAAACGCCACGGGGTTCAACAACCGATGGTGCTGGCCGTTGCCAGCTTCGGAACGATCTTCTTGTCGTATCGGTTTCCCCGACACGGACACGGCTTTTCGTTGAGCAGGTAGCCATTACGGATAGTGCCAATACACTGGCATGTGTATCCTCCATGTGAGCCCCGTCGAAATCATTCACGCTGCAGAATCGAGTGGCATTCATCCCGCCTTGCGATGAGATACAGGGCTTTCAAATCGCCATATGGGCCTGCGCAGTTTGCCAAAAACGTCATGGTCCGATATTAGAGCTGGCGCCGCGTGTTCACCATGCCCGATAACCTCTCCTTCGACGAAGCGTCCTTCGCCGAGCCTTTGGCCTGCGTTTACCGGGGCCAGCGCCGGGCCAATATCCAACCGGGACAGACCGTCATCGTCCTGGGCAGCGGTCTGGCCGGCCTGCTGCACATCAACCTGGCCAGGGCTCTGGGGGCAGGCCGGATCGTGGCCACCGACATGGTCCCGGCGCGGTTGGAGGCCGCCGAGAAACTGGGCGCTGATTTCACCTTTCTGGCCACCGACGACGTACCGGCCCGTTTGCGCGAGGTGAACGATGGCCGCTTGGCCGAGTTGGTCATCGTCTGCACCGGGGCCCCACCGGCGTTGCGGCAGGGGTTGGACTCGGTGGACCGGGGTGGCACGGTGTTGTTCTTCGCTCCCACCGAGCCGGGCGTCAGCATCTCGGTCTCAGTGAACGACGTGTTCTTCCGCAACGACGCCACCCTCACCACCACCTACGCCGGCGCACCGGCCGACCTGGCCACGGCCCTGGAGATGATTGCTTCCGGGCGGGTTCAGGTGGGACAGATGATCAGCCACCGGCTGGGACTGGAAGATGCCGGCCTGGGGTTCAAGCTCACCGCCGAGGCCCAGTCTTCATTGAAAGTAATCATCCAACCCCAGAAATAGGGGCGAACAGCGGGCGTACGACGCCTTTTGGCCGCTCCACGGGGTCGGCCAACGGCGGCTTCTCTTTCCAAATCCTCCAAGGCGAAAAGCCGCCAGACTGGCAGTTACGTTCTGGTCCTGTGTCTCCCCTCAGCTTGACCCCCGCCCCACGCCGGCTGAGACCGAGGATCCAGGTGCCGCACTGAACTGCCTGACGGCCAGCCACGGGTTGACGGCCACCTCCGGACCTGTACTATCATAGCGTCGAGAATCCCCCCGGAATGCCGATATTCGGAAAGCGGATGGGCGCGGTCTGTTATTTAGGACCGCTCCCCAGACAAGGAGGCCGGCCATGGAATTTGGAATA
>JADFIX010000081.1 GCA_022566435.1 Planctomycetota bacterium | reverse complement strand
AGTAGCGAATTGAACCGGCAGCAAAAGCACCCGCCGGCGATTTCCGCCACCGCGAAGCCCTGCGAGCGAAGAAGGGCCGTGTCCACCAACCCGGAACTCTGATCGTTGCTGATAAGCCCGACGCGAAGTCCGCGATCGGTTGCGTAAGTTGCCAGACGACCGACGGCCGTCGTCTTTCCGGCGCCCAAGAATCCGCCGAGCATGATATACCGTGCCGTGTTTGGATTCGCGTCGATCAACTCTGCGTCCCCATCATCTTGTCGATTGTCGCGTCGAGGACCGCGACGTATCCGTCGACCTCCACGCAGTCTTCACCGGGACTTCCGCACAGCTCGTACAGCCAGCCCCGACCATAAGGGTCGCGATGCAGCAGCGTCATGTCCGCGGTCAGCGCTTCATTGGCCCGCTCGAAGCGACCCGCCATCGGGCAATACAGATCGGTCACGGCCTTGAATCCCTCGACCCACCCGACCGCCTGCCCTCTTTCGACCTCAGCGCCGGGCGTCAGTTCAATGTCATACTCGACCGGTTCGCCTAGCACGCGCGTCGCGAACTTCGTATAGCCCACCCGCCAGACACCGTCGCCCACAAGCAACAACCACGCATGGCTGGGCGTGTATAAGCGGTCGCAACGAAGACGCGTCGAAAACGCCGCTCGGCGATACAGGCGGTCACTTTCCACCATGGTGGATGGGCTGTATTCCTCCGCTACCGACACAATTATGGAAGACCGGCTCGACTGGTGCCCTCACGCTGAACTACATGAACGTGATGCAAGCGACGCAGCCGCCACGAAAACCGCACCATACGGCGCCGAGCTAACCAAGATCAAACGCCATAATACTCTTTTTGTCACGCGCGAACAGCGTCTTGCCCACCACCGTCGGGACCGTCCACGAAACCTTTTCCAGCACTTGGGCTTTTGAATGAACAACAAAGTCATCCGGCGTGGCCGTCGCCAGGCCCAGGTTCCCGTCCTCGTCCAGGATGATCAGCTTTCCGTCCGCCATAATCGTCGTCGCCTTGGCAAAACCGCGCTTCCGCCAGTTGATCTTGCCAGTGTTAATGTTCACCGAGGCCATGAACGCCGGTCCCATCGTGCCGGTGGAACCGTAGATGGTATCGCCCTGCTGAACGGCCGTCACATGGTAGAACTGAATCTTACGCGTCGCCCAAACTTCCTCGACATCGAATTTGTTCCCTTTCTTGGTGATCTGCAAGCCGCGGGCGCCGGCCTTCGGCGACGAGATAAACAAAATGTTCTTGTCGGTGACAACCGGCATGCAGACGTTCTGTTTCCATTCATTCTTGTGTCCGAACGACCATTTCAATTCACCGGTATTGGGGTCGGCACCGATCACCTGCTCGGCCATGAACGTCACGAGTTGATCTTCGCCATGAATTTTGAGAATCTTCGGCGTGGAGTAGCTGTTCTCGAACTCGAGATTCTTCCAGGCCACGCTACCGTCTTTCTGATCGAACGCGACGATACCGGCGCCCTTCTCTTTGCCGCCGACGAGGACGATCACGTTGTTCTTGTAGGCGATGGGGCTCGACGAATAACCATGCTGTTGGACGTTGCCGCCGAACTCGTCCCACAGGTTGTGCGACCAAAGAACCTTGCCTTCGTTCTTGTCCAGGCAGTGCATCTGGCCGGAGACGCCGATCGTATAGATCCGATCGCCGACAATGAGCGGCGTCGATCGCGGTCCTTGGCCGAAGCGTTTCTCATGCCCGTCTTTGGGTGACTCCGCATAAGCATATTCCCAGACGGTGTTGCCGGACTTGGCATCGAGACAGATGACGACCGCCTCTTCGCCCTCGTCCTTGCGATACATCGTGTAAAGGCGACCGTTGTCCACCAGGATCGAGGAATACCCGTCGCCCAAGTCGCGCTGCCACAGCTTTTTCGGTCCTTCCGTGGGCCAGTCATTCGCCAGGCCCTTGCTATCGGCAATGAAGGCCTCGTCCGTACCGCCCCATTGCACCCATTGTGCGCGGGCCGACGAGACAAAAAATCCCGCAAGCACCACGCCCAGGATGAACCCCACGGTCCGTTGACGTTCGAAAAAACCGACATCGCTTCGAGAAATGGTCATGTCGCCCTCATCCTAATATCACGTGTAGAACGAATCCTTACCAGCCACGATACACGCGGCCGGAGTATTAGCATAATCTACAGGCGTCACCGCCAAAAGCGCCGATTTGCCAGTTTACAAGAAAACACGGTTTCGCCCGATGGTCAAGGGTACATCATGCCGGGCGATGCCTCTAGCGGGCATGGATCAAACCCCGTCCCCTGCGAAGAAAGCGGCTTGAAGAGGGCACATCGGGATAGGATGGCGGATTTCGCAGAAAACCGATCGACGAGTACTCATTCAAGTGAGCCTGTCAGACATCGGTCGACATCTAGGCTCCGGCGGTCCCCGGACGCGACCCGACGCCACAATCAATCAGAAGCCGACTCCTTCAATGAGTGATGGTTAGCCCGGGCCCGTGAGCAAATGTCGTGGCAGGCAGGCCGCCCTCATGGGCAATTCCCGTCCGCGTCCGCCGGGCCGAAGGGGTAGGGGTCTCCCTTGAACGCGTTAATGAAAATCAGCACGTCGGCGAAGTTGACGACCGTGTTGATGTTTCCCGGTTCCACATCGGCGTGGCGTCGTCAGATGCGCGATGGTGGAGCCGGGCACGGGGGCAACGTCCTGCTCACCCTGAAGGGTCTTTGATGGCCGCCGTCGTCGTCGTGGTCAGCGGCATCCACCACGCGTTCCGCGCCGCCCGGCTCGATCCGGTGCTCGCCCTCCGCTATGAATAGCCGCAATGCCACTTCCGAGTCAGTCGATACGAACCCCGAGCGCTCATTGAGAGGTGCCCGTCTCTACCGGGCATCGCCGGCCGGAACACAATCTCTCCGATGCGATTCGAATCACACCACGAAAAAAGGGCGGGCATTCGACCCGCCCCGCTCGAAGCTCCTCTTACATTCCCACCTTCTACGGACACTGCGCCAAATCGGGACCGCCTTGGGTTTGATTATACGTGTCGCCCTGGAAGCCCTTGATAATCGCAAGTACGTCAGCGATTTGGACGAGCAGATTTATCTGGTCTCCGTTCTGGAGCGGTTCGACGTCCGTTCGGGATACGTGGGTCGCGTTAATCGCGACGGCATTCTGGAAGGTCTTAATCGCCGCCACGAAGTCGTCCGCGTTCACGTTTAGGTTGGGCTCCGTCCATACATTCGGTGGCAACCCGAGGGGGGGGGTTCCCCCGGTAAAGCTGCCCACGACGTCGCCATACCACTTGCTGCCAGGCTTTTCCGCGGTGTCAAACAATCCTGGAAGAGACTCGACTCCGCCGGCCTCGCCCACGAGGAAATAAGTCGTCGTCGGGATGATCGGACAACCGGTCAGATGCACCGTCGGACATCCAGTCCAATCCGGCTCGTTCGCCGGTTTCGTTTTCACGACGACCGAAAGACAGACCGCATCGGAGCCTACCTGGTTGCTGTCCACCGGATCGGTTGCCCACCACGTTCCGTCAGTGCCGTTTGCGCCGACGGCTATAGTGCTATCGATCCGCACGCGAATGTGCATGCTGCTGGGATTGTCCCCAAACGCGCCACGCGGATCGATGGAGATGTAGCGGTTTTTGAGTATGTCGTAAGGAGGACCGGCGGGCAAGGGAGTGCGCACTTCGCATTCATCGGGGATGCCATTGCCGTCCACATCGTCCGCCCCGCCGATGATATCGCACGCGTCGGGAACGCCGTTGACGTCGCAGTCCTCACATGCAGGATCGCCGCCGCAGGCGGCGATGTCGCACTCGTCCGGGATGTCGTTGCCATCGCAGTCAACGCAGGCCGGATCGCCCACGCAATCGGAGATGTCGAACTCGTCGGGAACGCCGTTGTTGTTGCAGTCGATATTGGCGGCCAGCCTTGCGTCGCCGAAAAGGGTGATGTTATCCGTTCCTTGATTGTCGAACGTATTGTAGTAGACATTGACGTCGTTCAACACGATTTGCGAACCCGCGCGAAGAATCAACTCGTCCAAATACAACGCCTCCGCCGCGCCGGTGGCCCCATTGACATGCTCGTCGATTAGCTGAAGGATCGTACCGCTGGAAACGTCGATCGTGCCCATCGCAAAATTGTTGGTGGTTCCTTCCGAGCCGGCGCCGAAGTCCTCGCCCGCTAACTCGAAGCTCTGCGTGGTTCCACCATCCATGATCAACACGGCACTGGTCCAGTCGAAGGAGTCGGCGGAATAGCTATGATTGACGAAGTTACCATCAAGCCGGACGCTCAGCGGTGCGATCCCGCCCGCGCGACCCGGCAAAGTGCCGGTGTTGAAGTCAATGGTCACGTTTCCGGTGATTATCAGATTTCCGCCAATGTGCATCGTGACCTGCACAGCCCCTGTCTGCTCTCGTACTAAGATTTTCGGCCTGGGCGTAATTCCGCCCCGCTCCGGGGGGCATGGAGCGCACACCGCTTCGTTCGATCCTACGATATGGAAGTCTCCGATCGTCGTCACGTTCATCCTATCGGTGAGCTCCATGACGCCGCCGAGATAACCGTCGGGACATGAACAACGACCCTTGGTAATCGAAATGGTATCGGCCGAAAGGGACGCTGAAATCTGATCGATCGTATCCTCGGGCTTGTATTCCCCGGTCGCCGCGATAACGAACGGCCCCTGCGCGGCAATCGCCCAATCGCGGGAAATGACGATCTTGCCATTCACAAACGTGCCTTCAGCTTCAGTGATCGTCAACACTCCGGTCGATGGATCGGTAATGTCAAGCACGCCATCTCCAAGTAGGCGCAGCCCCGAGACGGTGGCGTCTACGATATCGAGATTTACGGTCACCGCCGCGCCGCCCAGCGAACCGATGCCTGCGCTGTCTCCCGAAGCAGGAGGGATGCCGCCCTGCCAGGTGGCGCCGGCGTTCCAAGACACCCCCCCCTGCGATGCGAGACCCACTGGTACCGACGCAAGGAAGCGGATTTAGTTCCACGCAAACTCCATCCGGAATCCCGTTTTGGTTGCAGTCGGAGGACACCTCTCCGTCACCGTCCGGGTCACTTGGATCGATATCGCATGAGTCGGGGATACCATTGTCCTGGCAGTCGAGGGCAAAACCGCACTTATGATCAAAATTTGCCAGAATTTCCAAACAGACAGGATTGCAATCAACATCACACAGATCCAGAAGCTTGTTATCATTGCAATCCACGAAGAATTCGCGAACGCCCCGATCTACGGTGGTGTCTAGTATTCTGGGCACGTGGCCCAGCTCTGGCAGCCCTTCCGAAATCGGCAAGATCCCCGTGATGGTAAACGGAATCGTCTCGTCAAATTCCCCATCGTTGTCTACATCATTGGGATCTAGTGGTAGCACATCGTTATCGCCGGAATCGATCGCCGGCGAGAATTCCTGCACTCGGAAATCCCCAGGAATATCCAAGAAAAAGGGATCGGTATCCAGAACATCCATACCGTCCACTTCGGGAAGTGAGACGGTCCAATCCTGGACGATCGAGTGATTCACGGTCGCGCTGCTGCTAGCATCCACAAGAAGCTGCGCATGGAGGAGAAGCGAGAGCGAAGGGTTGGCGGATTCGTTGCCCCAGAGAATGACATTCGCCATCACGACGCTACTTTCGCCGAGAACTATGACGGCTCCGCCGCCGTCGTCCACGCCTTCACCAGTCGACGTGTTTCCTCCGAAAGTACAGTTAGTGATTGTCGCATCTGAGGAAATCTCTACCGCAATCCCGCCGCCACCGAAGGGGAATGGGGGAACATTACCGCCTTCTGCGACGTTACCGTAAAAGGAACAGTTAACAAGATCCGTATGGCCGCCATTCACGGTCATCACGGCTCCGCCATCGCCCACGGCCGTGTTGTATCTAAACTCCGTGTTTACAATAGTGGAACTGCCTCCCGTGGAATCTTCAACCGCTCCGCCGAAATTGGCTAAGTTAAATTCGAACTGAGAGTTCGTAACCTTCGCAACGCTTGTCCCTACATTGCTTACCGCGCCGCCAGCCTCTGCCTCATTACCAATGAAATATGAACTACGTATTGTGAGATTTGAGTCGTTATTGAATATGGCTCCACCACGGTTAGATCCCGGCCCGATGGCGAGGTTGCCCCGAAAAAAACAATCCAAGAACGTCGTGTTGCTGCCAGTAGTGTTGTATACGCCGCCACCGCGGGAGCGCGCAAGGTTCGACACGAAACCGCAGGAAAAGAACGTTGGAGTGCTGGAAGAACCGTTGAATTCGCCGCCGCCGTCGACGTCGGCTGTGTTCGAAATGAAATCGCAGCGAATAAACGTCCCATTACTGCCATCGTTGTTGAACACGGCGCCGCCGCTAAGATCCGCAATATTTGCCTGAAACACACAGTCCACGACGAACGGGCTGGCTTGGTGGTTAAACATGCCGCCACCGTTGTCTTCTGACGATCGATTGGCAAAAAAAAGACAACGGTCCACGGTGGGGCTACCCGCGATATTGAACATCCCGCCACCGACATCATTCGGGAACTCCTGCAGGTCCGCGTAGCCGTTTTGAATCGTAAAGCCTTGGATCACCGCCGTGCCCGTGACGTTGTTACTCCGCACCACGTTGTAGGCGTTGCCCTCGAGCTGACCATTGTTGTCGATGTTGCCGTCGAGAAACGTCCGATAACCGTCGATGTTTCGTTGGTCCGTCTCGGACTCACCAATACCGAAAAAGCCCCCGAGGATTTGGACGCCGTCGATCAAGAAAAAGGCCGACGTCTCAGCATCGTTCGTCTGCCCCGCCCCTTCGTCGGGATAATAGGTCCCCTGGGCCACCCTGATGATGTCGCCGGACCCGGCGATGGCCAACGCGTCTTGCAGGGTGAGATATGCGTTAGACCAACTGGTCCCGTTTTGAACCCCGCCGCCGGCGTTGTGGTCAACGTACCGATCCGTTGCAGATGCCCGCCCGCAGAAAAGGCACAACCCGGAAACCACGAAAGTCAATTTGCTTCTGTTTTGCCTCAACATCATTTGACCATCCTCGAAAATAACCTCAAGAACCGCGACACGCGAGTATCTCACCCTGTTCTCCGCGTCGACACGGCGCGAACCTCAAGCTCTGGCGGGTGCGGATTGAATACATTGCACTTGTCAATCCGTTGCTGTTTGCGGGAAGGACGGAATTGCTGCTTCACCGCCTCCGGTTCTCGCCGCATGCCGCCAAAGCGCGAATCGTTGGAGAAGCCGAAAGGCCCGAAACCGCGAACTATGACGCAGGAACCAGCATAGGTACCGGAAAAACGGATTTCAAGAAAAATACCGCGATGTTCCCCAAGAATCGATACAATACACAAATTGTTGATGTATCTGATGATTCTGGTCTCGAACTGACCAGTCAGCGCGAACGCGCCCCACCGGCGAACATGCGGATGAACAAAAACAAATTGATCCTACAAACTGCGTCCTATTCCAGGACAGAGGCAGGCAAGATCGCCCGAGGACGGAAAGTGTGTGGCGATCAGGTGAAAACGAAAGATCCGATCGGTCATGCGGGCCCGACACGCTACGACTCTAAGGAGGCGTCCCTGATTTGGTTTTGATGGCGTACTCCGCTTCCGCCTTCAGGGCATGGAGCTCCGCCCCCGATTCGAACCAAAGCTGACCGGCCGGAGCCGTCGCGTACCAATCTCGTTCGTCCGCCAATCGCTCGGGCCATGCCCCGAGTGCATCAGACAGGTTCGCTCGGGCGGCATCACGATTGCCGCGCTTTGCCTCTGCGATGGCGATGAGAAGATGGTTGATCGCCGGAAGGTCCCCGAGGTCGATGGCGTAGCGAGCTTCCTCGATGGCGCGATCTAGCTGATCGTTGTGAAGATAAGCCTTGGCCAGAATACGTTTGGCGTCACCACGCTTGTTGCCGGCAAGACGATCCGCATGTTTGGCATCGTCTAAGACATCCTCCAGCGCTTTTCGTCCTGCCACGGTTAGTCGAATACGAACCTTTAGCCCGCACTTCTCACCACATTGATGATTCTTCGTGATTTTCCGTCGGTGCGAGCTGATGGTCGCGGGCTGACGGCAAGTAGTGCCCCAGGGGCTGGGGCGCGGTGCCGACCGGCACGTAATTTGACGGTTTTGGGGTGTTCAATCCGCGATCGGCGCGTACCCGTTCCGCGGCGAAATCGAGACTTGTACACGAATCGATGCGTCTGTCGTGTCGCACGCTCAGCAACGCAAAGAAATCGGACTCAGTCGCATAAGATTTTGGTACACCTGCCGAAAGAGAACTTGATACGGACAGCTCTCAGCCAAAGATACCCAGACTTTGCGGACAGTCACACGAATTCGCGCGCCGATTTTCAACAGCTTCAGCCGAATCGTATCGCAACGAGCCTTGGATAAATCGGTCCCCTTCAGCCCCAGGCGACGCAAGGCTGTCATCAAGGTGTAGGCGACCGAAGAAAACCAAAGGCGAAGCTCATTCGCACGCATCGTGGCGGCCGAGGTCCGGTCGGCGAACAGACAGAGTTGCTGTTCCTTGATCCGGTTCTCCATGTCACCGCGGGCACAGTATTCGTCTTCGTACAACGACTTGGCCTCAAATTCATTCGCGGTTAACGATGTGACCACAAAGCGAGGATTGCGCCCCTTGGCCAGATGCTCCGCCTTGCCGATGACCCGGCGCGAACGTGCCCAACTCTTGAGTGTCTGGTAGTCGAAGTCTGCGAAGACCCGGGCCGGTTGACCGGTGGTTTCGAAGAGTTCCTTCGCTTGCTGAAGCTCGGCGGCGATCTGTTTGATCAGACGCTTGTTTTTGGCCAATCCCAGCACGAAATCAACATCATTCGCTTCGCACCATGCCATGATCCGCTCACGACAAAAGCCCGAGTCGGCGCGGATGACGATCTTCACCGTCGGCCAGGCGGCGCGAATTCGATCGACGATCCGCTGAAGTTCCTTGACGCTGCCGGCCGACGCGTCGATGTTCGAAGGACGCAAACGGGCACAAAGAAGATGCTCGCCGCAGAAGATGTACAGCGGCAGGTAACAATAGTTCTTGTAGTAACCGTGAAAGAACCGGCCAGACCTTGCACCGCCTTTCGGGCCACCCCGATCTTCTTGTAACGACTCTTCGCGTTGGCCCGGACGGGAGTCAACTCGAGCCGATTCAACGTGCTCTTGCCGGCCAACGCCTTGCCGCGATCCTTCTGCCCACGTCGCTTGCTCCCCAGTGGATCCCTCTTTCCTACCAACACTGCCAGGAGCGGATCGTGTCGCAGATCGTCGTGGTCGTTCAGGTCTTCGTACCCCAACGCCAGAGCGTAGACACGCTGCCCGACCAGTTCCTCCACGGTATGCTCGATCCGG
>JADFIX010000080.1:5141-9414 GCA_022566435.1 Planctomycetota bacterium | reverse complement strand
AGGTTGGGTTAAGGAAGACGGTAGCAATCTGTTAGAAAAAATAAAAGATGGACGATTAAAAGAAGTAAGCATAGGAGCTGTTGTTGGAAGATTAGTTAAAGAAAATTTAGACGATGATTTTTTCATTGCAAAGGATATAAAGGCAATGGAATTAAGTATAACACCAACACCAGCAAATGTTGGAACAAGTATAATAGCAACGTTGAAAGGATTAAAAGAAGCAACAAATCCTAATGAATTAAAACAAGTAAAACCAATTTTTGAAAAAATAAATGATTTTAATAAAGATTATGTAGAAAGCTTAAAACCGATGGTTGTTTCGGAATCAAGACAAATGGTAGAAACAAAAATTATAGAAAAGTTTGTTTGTCCAATGTGTCGAGCGATACAGCGAGCTGAACGGCGACCTTTATCATGAGTCACTCAAGAAAAAGACGGCGCGCGACGTGGCCCGTAGCATTCTGGAAGGGGAAGTGGAACTGGTCACACGGCGCGGCACACCCGATGGGTGCCTGATGATTCAGGGAGCGCTGGCCACCAGCCCAGAGGCGGAAAAGATCCGCAAAGAGGTCGAGGAAGCCGGCGGAGCGGTGAGCATTAAGTAAGCTACTTTGCACGAGGTCGTTGCTCGTTTTTCTCTTTTGGGGAGATTCGGGCAGCGGCGAGACATCCACGACGGGCAGCCGAACCAGCAACGTCGATCTGCCGCGATTTCCGTCGATAAGCCCCGACGCAAGCACGATCGTCTTCTCATGGCGCGGCGACCTGTGGAAGTGCTCATCATCGGGCGGCCATGCGACCCGCCTGACGAGCCATCCCGGTGACGATCTTCTGTCAGCTTGGAGCCGCGACGGCAAACGAATCGCGTTCACCTCCGACCGGAACGGATTTTCCAACATCTACATCATGAACGCGGACGGCTCCGATATTCGTCAGGTGACAAACACCGATCGTTCTTGCACGCTGAGCGGGTTCGGCGTGGACGATGCCGGCAACGAAGTTGTCACCTATTCGTCGTCGCTCGAAGGCGATCTGTTCCGATCGCCGCGCCCCTACATGACGAGCGTCGACGGCGGGGATCTCGTCCGCCTGCACGATGCCTTCGGCTTCCAGCCTGCCGTACACGCAGCCGGGCGACTTATGGCGTTCACCCGCGGCGGGGCGCGAAGCACGCGCCGTCATTATCGCGGCGCGGCGGCGCGTAACATCTGGACTTTCGATCCAAACGACGACTCGTTCATACAGTTGACTGCCTGGACCGGGAACGACATGTCGCCCAAATGGGCGGGCGGCGCGGACCTGCTTTTCCTTTCCGACCGCGAATCGAACTGCGTCAATCTATTCCGGATGAACGCGAATAAGGGCGGAAAACGCGCCCGCCGGCTTACCAACTTCAGCGAGAACGACATCCAGTCCTTCGACATCGCAGCCGACGGTTCCATCGCGGTCTTGCACGTCTGGAATAGGCTGTATACCCTCCCTCTCGGCGACCCGAGTGCCGAGCCGGTGCCCCTCGACATCCGGGCGTCGCAAGATGATCGCGATCAGTTCGAACTCATCGACATCGACGAGAAAGCCGCCGAGGCCGCCCTGAGCCCCGATGGCAAGGTGATGGCCTATGTGGCCTACGGGGAAGTGTACGTCCGCAACATCGAAGACAAGAGCCCGACCCAGCGCGTCACCCAAACACACGCCCGCGAGAAGCATATCGCCTGGTCGCCGGACGGCTTGAAACTTTATTTCGTCAGTGATTCCGATGGAACCGACTCTATCTACGCCGCCACTGTGGCACTCACCCGATGCGAAGTCAAGGAAGACTTCGACAAGGCGATCAACCCGCCGGAAGAGGAGCCCGAAGAAAGCGAGGAGGCCGAGACCGCGGAGAAAGGCGAAGACGATTCGAGTCCCTCAAAGCAAGACACAAAGAAAGAAGAGTCCGATGAGGAAACGGACGAGTCGACCCACGACGATGAGGCCGAGTCCGACAAGAGCGACGATGGCGACAAGAAGAAAAAGAAGAAAAAGAAAAAGGACCTGCCCAAAGAATTGCAGGCCGACCGCTGGCGCGACGCCATTCGATTCGACATCAACCCCGTCGTGCAGACCGAACACAACGATCGCCAGCCGCAACCATCTCTCGACGGCAAGTCGCTCTCCTTCCGCCGCGGTCGCGGTGACTTGATGATCCTCGATATCGAGACGAGCGAAACGCGAACGCTCGCCCCGGGGTGGGACACGGGCATTGGCTGGCGATGGAGCCCGGACAGCCGCCACATCGCCTACGCCCAGGCCGACATGAACTTCAATCGGGACATCTGGATCGTACCCGCCGACGGCTCCGAACCGGCGGTCAACATCACCAAACACCCGAACGTCGATAGCAGTCCGCGATGGTCGGCCGACGGAAGAATTCTCGCCTTCCTTTCCGACCGGGTAAACGATGAGATGGACGTTTGGATGGTCTATCTCGACAAGGACTTGGAATCCTACACGCCGAAAGAGCTGGAGACGTACTACAAGGATGCGAAGAAAGCGGCCAAGAAACGCAAAGCGCTCGAGGTCGAAGACCCAAACAAAAAGGATGATGACCAAGACGCCGACGAAGATGAGACAGACGAAGACGAGGACGAAAACGAGGACGAAAACGGCGAAGAAGACGATGAGTCGGGCGATGATGACGATGAAGAGGAGGAGGACGGCGACGACGAAGAAGAGAAGGAGCCCGTCGAACTCGCGTTGGACGACGCCTATCTGCGCCTGAGCCGTGTCACGAGTCTGTCAGGTAGCGAATCCAGCCTCGCACTCACGCCCGGCGGCGATCGGTACATCTTCACCGCCACGATCGGTGAACGAGGCCTCTATTCCGTCCAATGGGACGGTGAAGAACGCAAACGGCTCGGCGGTGCGGCCTCGGTGCAGCACGTAAGCCTCAACGGCGGCAAGGTGGTCATCATCTCCGACGGAAAAGCGGGCACCGTACCCCCCGACGGGGACAAGATCGAATACGTCGACCTCACCGACAAGATTCTCGTCGATCTCGAAAAGCAGTCCAGTCAAAAGTTCCGCGAGGCCGCCCGGATCCTAGGAGAGCAGTTCTACCACCCCACCATGAAGGGACTCGACTGGCCGGCGCTGACCGAAAGGTATCATGAGCTGGCCAAACGCGCCCGCACGGCCGACGAATTCAACGACGTGGCAAACCGGTTCCTCGGCGAGCTCAATGGCTCCCACCTCGGCGTGTTCGCACAAGGTGAGGATGCCGATCTGGAGCAGCCGCAGGGTAGACTGGGCACGGTACACCAGCGCGTCGCGGACGGATTCGAAATCGTCGAGGTCATCCCCCAGTCACCGGCCGACACCGGACCAATGGCTTTAAAGACGGGCGACGTCATCACGGCCATCGACACGGTTGCTTTCGCGCCGACCGACACGGTCGAGTCACGACTGGCCGGACGAATCGGAAAGGAAACGCTACTGACCATCCGCCGCGACTTCGGCAACGGAGAGCCGAAAACGCTCGACGTGCTGATGACGCCGATCTCCTATGGGCAACAGCGGCAGTTCAAGTATCGCGCCTTACGCCGGCGTCGCGCCGATCAGGTATCGGAATGGTCCGACGGCCGAATCGGCTATATCCATATCCAGTCGATGGGCCAGTCGGCGCTCGATGTGTTCGAGCGCGACCTGTTCGCGGCGGCAGAGGGCAAGAAGGGACTCATTATCGACGTACGCGACAACGGCGGCGGCTGGACGACGGATCGGCTATTGGCCTCTATCATGGTCCAACAGCACGCCTATACGATCCCCCGCGGTGCGGACCCTACAAACAGTGGCTACTACCCTCAGGGCCGGCTCTTCATTCAGCGTTATACCCTACCCATCAACATGATGTGCAATGAGAACAGCTATTCCAATGCGGAGATCATCTCGCATGCGTTCAAGACTTTGAAGCGCGGCACGTTGGTGGGTCAGGAAACGTTCGGCGCGGTCATTAGCACGGGCGGCACGGCATTGATCGACGGCACGTTCGTCCGCCTGCCTTTCCGCGGGTGGTACCTGCTCGACGGCGCCGACATGGAAGACCGCGGCGCGGTCCCCCACATCATCGTCGAACAAACCCCCGAATCCGAAGCCGACGGCGACGACCTACAACTACGAGCGGCCGTGAAGGATTTGTTGAAGAGGTTGTAGGGGAGTCCGAGCGGAAGATCCGGGTAACATCAGTACCGCGACTGATTCGTGCGACCAAGAAGGGAGCACGAATGAGTGGCCC
>JADFIX010000080.1:0-5131 GCA_022566435.1 Planctomycetota bacterium | reverse complement strand
GAAGATCCGCCGAGCCGCACAAGTGCATTGGTCGAAAGATGGGTGCCATGGTCAAGCGCAGCGACGCCATGTCGGACGCTCGCTAATCGTCGCGGATGGCCACGTGTCTCGCTACGTACCATGGCCAAGCGAGACGCCGCCATGTACGATCAAAGCATCATGCACCCCGTTCCTCCCGAACCCGAGGCGGCCGAAACAAACCGTACGTTTCGAAAAGAGTGTGTGCGATACGACATTCCCGGCGACGCACACGCGTTGACCTTCAGTTGTTTCGGCCGACAGAAGTTCCTGGCGAAGGATCGGTCGAGATCGTGGCTGATCGATGCCGTTGACACGGCGAGGCGAGAACTCGCATTCGACGTTTGGGCATACGTGCTCATGCCGGATCACGTTCACCTCCTAATCTACCCACGCAATGAATCCTACTCGATTTCGAACATTCTTCTTGCAATCAAGCGGCCGGTGGCAAGGCACGCGCTCTCGTACGTACGGCAGAATGCTCCGTCCTTTCTTCGACGAATGCGCGACGCCCAGCCGAACGGACGAGTAGCCCATCGTTTCTGGCAGCGCGGCGGTGGATATGATCGCCATCAGATTGACGCGAAGACCGTCCGCGGGACGATCGACTACATCCATATGAATCCGGTGCGTCGTGGACTAGTGGAAAGTCCGGAAAATTGGTACTGGTCCAGTGCGGGCCATTTTATAGATGGGCGATCCGTACCTCTTGTACCGGACAGCAACTCGATTCCGCCGTTAGATGGTGGTGGGTAGGTAGCTCACTCTACTCGCGGGTTCGGTTTTCTAGTATAGGGACACATAACCGGTGTTGCAGTCGTTCAGAGCATGGCGGCGCCCGGGAATACCGGGCTTGACCATGGCACCCACGAAGACTCGATCTTACCCGTGTCCAGTGCCATGGTCAAGCGCAGCGCCGCCATGCCGACAGCCGGTGGCCTAGTGACAGCCGTGCCGAAGTCACCTATCCTGATGCCAGACTGGAGCGGTAGCGTCATGGCCACGCAACAACGTGACAAGGTCTTCATCTGCTACGCCCACGACGACAAACCGTGGGTGGATCGCATTCTCAAGATGGCGTCACCACTTGTCCGCAACAAGGCCGTCGAGTTCTGGTGGGACCGAAACATCAAGACAGGCCGGAAGTGGCGGGACGAAATCGGGAAGGGCCTCGACTCGGCCAAGGTCGCACTTCTGATGGTAAGTCAGAGCTTCCTGGCATCCGATTTCATCATCGATGAAGAACTTCCGAAACTGCTTAAAGCACATCAAGATGATGGAGCCACCATCTTCTGGATTCTGCTCGAGGAGTGCATGTGGGAAAAAACGCCGATTGCTGTCTTCCAGGCCGCTCACGTCAAACCGCCTTTAGATGATCTTGAAAAAGACCAACAGGCATTGAACAAGGCAATCAAGGCAATATGCGAGAAACTCCATGCCTGCATTGATGCTTCACTGGATCGCACCGAGAAACGTAACGGGCGAAAATCACCATCGCCGTCCGACAGTATCGCCGAATCGAAGCTTCTCCGGCATGGCGGCGCCCGGGAATACCGGGCTTGGCCATGGCACCCGCGCGTAAGCGCGCCATCTTTTCCACCAGCGCTCCCTGACGGTCGCGGCTCGGAAAGAGTGCGAACGTGTCTTCCCCATACTAACACATTGGTAACCCCCGTCCCCCTCGTTATAGTCCCGCCATGGATACGGATCTCAAAGGTGAAATCTGTGCGCTGGCCGCGGCGCTGACCTGGGCCACGGCCCTCGTACTGTTCAAGCGAAGCGGCGAGCGCGTGCCGCCTTTACCGCTAAACCTGTTCAAGAACGTCACCGCACTGATCCTCCTGGTGGTTACGCTCGCGGTGATGGGCGAGGGCATGAGCGAACTACGGAAGTTCGCCGTATCCGACATGGTCATCCTGTCGCTCAGCGGTTTTCTCGGCATCGCCGTGGCCGACACGACTTTCTTCTACGCCCTGAACCTGATCGGCGTCGGGCTGGTCACCATCGCGGAGTGCCTCTACAGCCCGCTGATCATTCTGTTCTCGATCCTGCTACTTTCCGAGTCGCTGACCGTGCCGCAGATTATCGGCACGCTCATGATCCTGGCGGCCGTCTACGTTTCCTCGAAACACGACCCCCCGGCCAATCGCACCAAAGGACAACTCGCGCTCGGCATGTTTCTCGGTGCTATCAGTATGGCATTGATGGCCTTCGGGATCGTGATCGCCAAACCGGTGCTGACCGTAAGCGAATTCCCGCTGATTTGGGCCGCTTTCCTCCGCCTTCTGGCGGGCACCGCGACGCTTGCCGTGGTCGTGGCGGCCTCGCCGAAGCGCAAGGAATTCTTCTCGGTGTTCAAGCCGTCTCGGATTTGGTGGTACAGCTTGCCCGCGTCCGTGCTGGGCGCCTATCTGGCGATGATCTTCTGGATCGCCGGCTTCAAGTACACCAAGGCTTCGACGGCGGGGATTCTCAACCAGACCTCCGTCGTGTTCGCCTTGATCCTCGCGACGGTCATTCTGAAAGAACCGTTCACCAGGCGAAAGCTTTGGTCGGTGATACTGGCCATGGCGGGTGTGCTACTCATCACCTTTTGGGGCGGCGAAGCCTAGTGTAACGCCACCGTTGATTCCACGGGTTGCAAGCATTCTGCTCCGTGACGGTCGCGATACTGATGACCAGAAATCGTCGGCTTCACGCTCGCTATCCACTCGTGTTCAGTTCCGCGAGCGTGAGCGAGCCGGCTGACGGTCAACCCGCAGAGTTGAGGCTGGCGATACACAAGGAACAAAACCGTGGTCACCAGCCAGGCATCACCCTTCGGACGATTTGGCCAACGCCGCGATCTCCGGGCGTTCGTACGCGATATAGTCCGCGTAGGCAATCTGAAACGAATCCGAATGCGATCCCGCATTGAAATTGATCCGCTCGTTTTCGCATAACCGCTCGTCGCATATCGTCGGAAGTCCGAACAGACTGCCGAACGGCGGAATGGCACCCGGCTCGAGACCGGTCAATTCCTTTACCTCTTCGTTGGTGGCAAAGCGTAAACGCCGTTGCCTAAGGTGCTTGCGAAGTGCGGCGCTGTTCAGCGCGAGATCGGCAGGCATTACTGCCAAAATCATGGCATCACCGGATTTGAGAATCAGTGCCTTGGCGCCGCTGTGAAGCGAGACGCCGCGTACGGCCGCCGCCTCTGCGCTCGTGAAGACCGGCTTGTGGCGTGTATGAACGAAGTCGACGCCGCCGCCTTGCAAAGCTCGACGTAGTCGCTCAAAGACGTCGGATTCACTCACGCCGATCTCCCGGTCGGTAACGGCCCCAACGAAAGAGATGGACGCCCCATGCCGCACGAACAAATGGGTAGGTCGGGCTCAGCCTGCAAAGCCCGACCTACCGCTCACGCCACATGACTACACCGCCCGTCGCATCATGCCGAGTAGGACTCTAGGATTCGAACAGCGACTGTTGCTGTGGGCTTTCCAGCGCGGTGCGCTCGCGCACGTCGCGTATCTCGTCAACGAATTCGTCAATCGAGTGGAACTTGCGATGCACGCTCATAAAGCGCACGTAAGCCACCTGATTGAGTTGCCGAAGCCGCGTACCGACATACGCCCCGATCTGCTCGCTCGACACTTCGCGGTCGTGGCGGCTGAACAAATCCTCCTCGACGCCGTCCACCAATTGCTGCAACTCTTCCTCCGACACCTCCAGCTTGTAGCAGGCGTGTTCCACGCCGACGAGAATGTTGTCCCGCTTGTACGGTACGCGCAGGCCGTTCAATTTAATCACCGACAAGCGAAGTTCCTGCTCGACCCGTTCCTTGGTAGTGAACCGCCGATTGCACACCAAACATGTTCGGCGTCGCCGGATGGCCGACCCGTTCTCCGTAAGACGAGAATCGATCACCTTGTTGCGGTTTTCTTTGCAGGATGGACAGAGCATGTCACTTTGTCACGCGCCGGCGGCTAGGAGCAAGCCGGAAAATGTCTCGAATTCTCACTCTTGGGTGTCATGTACCCTATTATCAGCATCTAGCAGATTCCTAAGCCTAACAGTACCAGATATTGGGTGTCAAATGGGCCGAGTCGATCCCAACCGGCTCGAGCGCGCCAAAACGAGCGCTATGCCGCACGTTGGGGACCACATGTTTGTGCCACTCTCTCTGCGGCTAGCTCGCGGTCCTGCCCACTGGACGACCCGAACGGTTTTGCCTTATGAAGGGCGTATGAGCAGACTAGTCAAGAAAGAATTGGCGGGTGTCTCCTTGGTTGGTTTCTCGCTCGCGGGTGAAGAAACCGTCATTGCAGCCCCTGAGTATGCCGTTTGTTTCGACGTGGGCCGTGCGCCTCGTGAGGTTATCCCCATCGACAACGTGTGCCTTTCGCACGGCCACATGGATCACGCCGCGGGGATTGCGTATTATTTTTCACAGCGAAACTTTATAGGAAACTCCCCTGGTCGGGTGATTGTTCACCGCTGTCTCGCGCAAGCCATCCAGAGGCTCATGGACGTCTGGAGTGACATCGAGGGCCACCATTCACCTGGCGAAATAGTCGGCGTCGAGCCACTCGAGGACGTGCCCTTACGACGGGGGCTTCTTGTACGACCTTTCCAGGTCAACCATGCGGCCGGAGCGCTGGGCTTTACGCTGATAGAAACGAGACACAAGCTGAAAGCCGAGTATTGCGGCAAATCCGGCCCCGAATTGGTGGCGTTGAAGAAGAAAGGCGTGGTCATTGAAGACGCGATCGAGATTCCTCTCATCACGTACACGGGTGATACGGCGCTCGGTCGGTTTTTGGATTTGGATTTCGTACGCCACAGCCGTGCGGTGCTGATCGAATGTACGTTTTTCGATCGGGACCACGTCGAGCGTGCCCGTGCCGGGCGGCACCTTCATGTCGACGATCTGCCACAAGCCCTTTCCGCGATACCCGACGCGCAAGTCGGGCTGATCCACGTCACGAGGCGAACGGACATGCGCACCGCCAAGAAGGTGCTATCGGGAATTCTCTCCCCGCGCGATCGCGAACGTGTAAGCTTTTTTATGGATCGACCGCCGCGCGGCAACGATCGCCGCCGCCCGCAGCCCGACCCGGGCGTGGTGCGA
>JADFIX010000079.1 GCA_022566435.1 Planctomycetota bacterium | reverse complement strand
ATATGGATAATTCAAAGTCCATTGCTCTTGTTTACAATGCGACAAACAAGCAAGACTATGAAAAGGTAAAAGCATTTGTAAACTATTTTAAGGAGAAGCACAAGCAAGTTTTGTCCCTTGGGTACATAGATAGTACCGATCCCGCCATGCTATTAAAAACACAACTGGAATATCGCTTTTTTACAAAAAAAGCTATGGGAAAATATTCCTTGGCAGGAATACCACGCCTGCGAACACAAACTCGTAGCACTATTATATGAAGGCGTCCCCATAACAAAAGAGGCGTTAAAAAAGGCTCCAAAAAACAGCTTCTTGTGCGGATCAACTATCCGAACTTTGACACTCGCACTGTTGATTGCGATGGCCTTCAAACCTGGTTGGGGAGCTGTAATTATCGCGGTGGGTCTGATCAACGTTCCGGTCTTCGCGCGACAAGTTCGCGCAACAGCGCTGACGGTTCGCAGCCTCGACTATGTCACGGCAAGTCGAGCTATGGGAGCCTCACACGTGCACGTGCTGATGCGAACTATATTGCCAAGCCTGGTCAGCCCCATTATTGTGCTTGCCACGCTTGGCTTGGGAACGGCCATTTTGGAAGTCGCCGGCTTGTCTTTCTTGGGCGTCGGTGGGGACCCGACGGAACCCGAATGGGGAAGCATGTTGGCTCAAGCCAAGGACGACTTGGCCACAAGCATCTGGCCGGCGTTGGGTCCGGGAGTGGCAATTTCTCTCAGCATTTTAGGGTTCAATTTGCTGGGAGACGGACTTCGTGATGCGCTAGATCCGCGTCTTGGGCGACACAATGCAAACTCTGGCTAGCAAGAGACTTTCGCATCGTCTTCCTGAGTCCGTGGCGCAGGTTTTCAACCTGCCAACGGAAGCCGATGAACTTCTGGCAGGGTTGAAAACCTGCCCCACGTGTAGTTCATTGGAAGCACAGCGAGGGACCTGCGGATGGACAATCGAGTTGGATTGCCTCGCTCAATATGGCAGGGGTTCCGTATCTATCCTCGCCACCCGAAATCGAGCCTTGACACGACCAAAGCTGTAAACTTTACTAGTTGGTCCCACCCAATCCCAAGTTGCTCACTTTCCCCCACCAACTATACTTGGGTACACGAACCCAGCGAACCCAATCTACAGGAGGTTAACATGAAGAAGTTTCGTTTTGCTACGTGGTGTTGTCTCGTGGCGATGGTGCTGAATACCACCGTTGTCAGTGCCCAAGGGATATTCCGCACTGAAGTGAAAAACAGATACGATCTGAAGACGGTCTCTTGTTACACCTGTCACGCTCGCGTGCCGGCCGGAACCGAAAACGCGAAGCAGTTTCGCAACGATCTCGGCAAGAAGTTTGATGCGCTGCTGAAGGGCAAAAAACTCACGGCTCAATTGGCCGCCGTCAAGGAATTGGACCGCGAGGATTCGAAGCGTATGGCGGTTGAGGCTGCGGTGTTGAAGGAATTCTGTGCCGCGTTAGACAAACTTGAAGCGACGAAACACCCGGAAGCTGGTACTTACAAAGACGCCTTCAAGAAGGGTCTTATCGAAGGCGTTAAGCTGAAGGAGTGATTTGGCTCAAGTAATAGAATCACCAAGAAGGTCAGGCTGCGGTCTGGCCTTTTTTCTATTCTTGACGTTGTGCAAGTCGGACTGCTTGCGTCGACTGCGCATAAAGTGGTTCGCTGGGATCGAGTTGTTGTGCCTGCTGCAGGTGGCTTAGTGCGTCCTGGGCATTGCCACTGGATTCAAGCAGAAGTCCCAACGAGTGATGCGCTCGCGCGTCTTGAGGGTTTTCCCGCAGCAACCATCGCAACTGTTGCTCGGCCGCTACCGCATTGTTTTGTTCGGCGTAAAGATCCGCCAGCCAGAACCTGGCCTCAGAGTGATTGGGACTTCGCATCAGCAATTGCAAGAGCAGCTTTTCGCAACCTTGGGCATCGTCATGTTCCCACTTTGCGATCGCGGCTTGGAATTGAGCAGTGTCCCGTCGCGACTCGAAACTCTCAACAATCTGATGTTTGCGTTGTTCGCGAGTAAAATCAGGATCGAGGGCAGTTTCCGCGACGTTCTTCAGACTTACACAACCAGCACACGTTACCGTGGCAAACAGACCTGCCAGAATGAGATGATTCGTAAGACGGTTTGTCATTATGGCAACTCCTGAATCGACGGCCTCGGAGGGCCCTCGAACAAAGGCTCAGATTTCACCCAGTCGCGGTATGCGTCCACGGACCGAGTATTCAACGGAAGAGAACCGAACTCTAGCTGGTTTTTCAGCAGTGGCGCCGCACTCGGGTTCTCGAACGCGCGTGGCGGACTCGGCTCGGCCTGGGGAGGCAACGTCTGTTGAGAATCTCCCGAGAGGATTCTCTCAGGCAAGTCGTTGGCGTTTATGAACTCTAGTTGGTTTTTCAGCAGTGGCGCCGCACTCCGGTTCTCGAACGCGGGTTGCGGACTCGGCTCGGCCTGGGGAGGCAACGTCTTTTGAGAATCTCCCGGTAGGATTCTCTCACGCAAGTAATGGGCGTCTATGAGCTCTAGTTGGTTTTTCAGCGGCTGCGCCGCACTCGGCTTCTCGAGCGCGGGTTGCGGACGCGGCTCGTCCTGAGGCGGCAACGTCTCATAGTCGACACTGTTTTGATAGTCGCCAGAGAGTATCCGCTCACGCAAGTTGTGGGCGTCTTTGTGATGAGGGTAAAACTGCAGCGACAAGTCCAAGAATCGCAGCGATGTTTCCACGCTTCCTGCGTTCCAGGCGGTGCGCGCCATATAGTAATACCGTCGCCCGTAATGTCGCTTGGCGATTTTGGTCATTTTGTGGACCTGCATGGGCGATTGCCGTCGCTGAAAGTCCGAAATAACCGGCTGCTGCTCTTCGCCAAATTCACCGGGATCTTCAATGAACCTGGGTGTGATGAGCACAATGATCTCATTTCGCGAGATGGTGTCGACTTTTCGGCGGAACAAATGACCGATCAGGGGAATGTTTCCCAGGATTGGAACCTGTGTGCGTGTTTCGGAAAGGTCTTCGCGAATGAGTCCGCCGATCACAACTGTGCGGCCGTCGCGAACCAGGACGTTGGTCGTGACTTGTGTGACACTCTTTTCCGGCAAGGCAAATCCGCCGATCAGCTTTATCTCGCCGGTGGAGAGTTCCGGATGCACCTCCAAACGAATCATGCCGTCGTCGGAGATAAACGGCCGAATGCGCAACAGAGTGCCGACATCCAGGAACTCGACCTGTTGCGTCGTGGCCGTTTCGGTTTGCGTTGTGCTCAAGAATCCCTTTTGGTCGCCGATTTGAATCTCCGCCCGCTGCCGATTCAGACACACCAAATGAGGCGCCGCGATCACATTGGTATCACCAACGCTCTCCAACGCATCGATGAAAGAGGCAATGTTGCCGTCCAAAAAACCAAACTTGATTCCGCCTTCGGAAACATTAATTTGTCCAAGGCTCGCCAGAGGCGTACCAGAGACGAGCCGCACGTTTTGCTGACGCTGCAAGAATTCAAAATCGATGCCATGTCTAAAGTCATGGTTCAGGTTCACGCTGAGGATCATCGCCTCGATCGCAATCTGGCGAGGCCGTTTATCGACCTCGGCAATCAGGGCGTCGATTCCGAGGTCGAGCAAATCCAGAACGGCGTTTCCGATACCGACCTCGTCGCCGAGATCGGCACGTCCGATCTGACTTTTTTCGGTGCGGATGGCGCGCCGGTGACGTACGACATGACCGGCAGCCCGGGGCTCGAGGCAACGCTCAAAACTTCCATCGCCGATATTATCGGGCAGGAGATCGGCTTCTTTCTTCATTCCGACGTAATTCTGTCGGGTTCGAACGCCATCTATACGATTACGCAGATTCGTTATGGGCGGGTCATGGACATTCGTCTCACAGGTCCCCCGAACCAGCGTGGGTTCTTCATTCAGCCGATCAGTTATGTCGGTGGCGACGTGGTCATCAGTAAGAATGCTCCCAGCTCCGGTGGGCTCGTGGGAAGACTCGTACTCGTAAGATAGTTGCCCGGTCCGCGGTCCTGGGCGGTCTACGCAACCCAGGTGGCGGATAGAACGAACGCCGGTATTACCGGAACCAAATCGGTCGTTTTGGCCACGAGAAGATATATTGTATGTTCAGTGTAGGGTCTCTAGAGACCCAAACGGCAGCGCGTTCGGGCCGAAATATGCTCTCTCGCGTCCTAGCCGTACGACGATCAGGAGGGGTTTCGATTGTCGGCCGCGGGCCGAAGGCGCCGGCGAAATAGACAACGACTATACCCACAACGAACGAACAAGGGGAAGAGGAAACTATCGTTTGGCATCCCGAGTTGCGTCGCGCCCCTGAGGCACGACTCGTCAACTATTGCCGGATGTCATTTTCGGCAGATTGGTGGTTGAAACGATGAACGTGCGAAAGGCGTATAGAACAAAGGATCACAAGAGACGGGCCGTTGTCGTCGTACAAGTGGTGGTACTCCTGGGCCTACTGGTCGGGACGGCGGCGTTGACGATTGACCTGGGTGGGATGTTCGCCGCACGCGCCGATTTACAGCGTACGGCCGATGCAGCGGCACTCGCTGCCGTTTCCGGTTACGTGACCGACGATATGATGCTGGTCCGCCTCGCCGACGGCGACAGCGAATTGTTCGACGACGTGGTGAACATGTCACAAGCTCGGGGCGTATCCATCGGGGCATCAAACGGCACTTATGGGACCGATAGTACTTATCTCCCGAACAGCGACATCACGCTCGGCTGGATCGACGTCACCTCCGCAACATCGCCAATCGACATCACCGCCGCCCTGGATCAGAACAACGCGGTGCAAGTGGTGGCCCGCCGGAACGGCTCCTTTAACGGACCCGTCGAATTCCTATTCGCATCCATCTTCGGGTATTACTCCGGCAACGTCACGGCCACGGCGACCGCGGCGTTCGACGATCGGGTACTGGGGTTCGATCCGGGCGTCAGCCCTGGTTATCTCTTGCCGTTCACCATCAATAGGACTGAGTTTGAAACCCAGTTGGCGGCCGGAAACGATGACTACAGCTTCGACAATGCGGGTAACACCGTGGACAACTCGGCCGACGGCATCGGCGAAATCGACATTTACCCCGGCAATTTGGCGCCGGGCAACTTCGGTTTGCTGAATATCGGGACGCCGAATCAAAGCACACTCGCGCTCGCCGCGCATGTTGAAAACGGCGTACCGGCGCAGGATCTCGCGGCGGAAATCGGCACGACGACGCTGGCGTTCTTCGACTCGTCCGGTGATCCCATCACCTATCCCATCACCGGCGATCCCGGCATCAAGGCGGCGCTGGAGTCAAGCATCGAACTCCGTGTCGGTGACATTATCGCGTTTCTCTTGCATGATATGGTCGTCGAACAGGGCTCGAATGCGGTCTATACTATCACCGACATTCGATTCGGGCGGCTCATGGACGTTCGTGTCAAGGGTGCTTCACATCAACGCGGATTGTGGATTCAGCCGGTTCTCTTTGCCGGTCCCGGCGTGATCCTCGATCCGGCCGCGCCCAGCACCAATGGAAGGCTAGGGCAACTGGTTCTCGTCAGATAACACACCGCCCGATCGACACGCCTGGGGGATCGCGACCAAGGGCGGTCCACGCTATATATTTTCGGCCGCGTGTATGCCTCGTCCAAATCTGCAGTCCGAAGAAGTCTAGATAAAAATCCAAGTTCCTTTGCGGGCGCATAAACCAAATCGTAGGTTTGAAATGACATCCCGAAAGGCAAACCATTCGCAAGGATGGGACGCAAAGCGTTGAGTCCGCCCACAAAGTGAATTGTCGCGCCACCCTGATCAAAGTGCATAGCTTTGACCCGGAGGGGAGCAAGATAAATCTTAGTCCTTAGGAGGGCGCATGATGACTCGCCGGCAGAGTGTCCAATCCGTATTCCAACGCAAGCGTGCGGTCGCGGTCGGGCTTCGATCGCCGTTGGTCATCGCCTCCACACTCAGGTCGTGCGGTCGCGCGTCGACGGCAGTTGATGCCACCGCAAGTCCCATAATCTCTCGTTATGTTAAACCTCTTCGAGGCTTTGTGGGCGGATCGCGATCGAGCGACGTCCAATCGCATTTGCATCCTGAACTAGCCGATACATCCATCAGAAGTGCTTCTTTTCGGTAGGCTTGTACAGGCGAAGGTCCGCGCCCACCAGCGGACTAGGGGCACCGAGCGGCCACCAGACTGTGAGACGTGTCGTTTTATCAGACCGTTCGGAACAGTTCGGTGCGGAAGCGGATGAAGTCTGTCTGCATCCGGTCGATCGCCCGTCTTGCGGCGTTGCGGCTCGGGGGAAAATGGGCGAAGGAACGGTCGATGGCGCAAGATGTTCGTTTTATTGTAGTCAATGCGGACGACGGATTGCGGTCCGAGCTGCGCGCGGTCCTTTTGAGTGTTTCCGGTGTCAAGATCGTCGCCGAGGTCGACGAGCCCGCGCTTCTGGAGCGGGCGGTGAAGCAGTTCCAGGTCAATGCGGTGCTGCTCAACCTCGATCCCTCTCCGCAGGCTGTGTTGCCGGTTGTCGCCGAGGTAGTCGCGGCTTCGGAAAATCTCACGTTTATCGCCACCTCGGAATCCACAGACGGAAAACTCATCCTCGAGTCGATTCGCTTGGGTATCAAGGAATTCCTACCCAAGCCGATCGAGGCCAAAGCGCTTAGCGAAACAATCGAACGTATCAACTCGACGCGTGTCACTACCATGCCGATGGGCAAGCTCATCTCAGTGATGGGCGCCTCGGGCGGGGTCGGTGCGTCGATGCTGGCCACAAACCTGGCCGCGGAACTGGCAGGACTGGCGGAAGGGCGAGTCACAATCGTCGACCTCGACTATCGTTTTGGTCAAGTGGCCACCCTATTGGATGTGACGCCGAAGTATACGGTGGCGGATCTCTGTCAATCTCCGGAAGCACTGGAGGCCCAGGTCGTCGAAAGGGCGCTTGTCAAACACGGCAGCGGCCTCCAGGTACTCAGTCGCCCTTCGAGCCTTGCCCAAGCTGAAACCATCACCGCCGCCTCGTGCGTGGGAATGTTATCCAGCTTGTTACAGTTCAACGACTACGTGGTGGTCGACGGGCCGACCCGATTCGACCTGCACGCCCTGCCGGTGCTGGATCTTTCGGATTCACACTTTTTATTGGTGCAGCAACTCGTACCGACGGTCCGAAATGCGCAACGCATACTCGATGACCTCAGCGGGAACGGTTACGGCCCAGAACGAATGAATTTGATCTGCAATCGCGTTGGCCGAAACGCTAGCGTGCTGTCCGTCGCTGACGTGGCGAGCACGCTGGATTTATCGGCGTTTGCGACGATTCCCGACGACTGGCAAACGGTGAGCGCCGCGATCAACCTCGGTGAGACACTGCAACAGCATGGACCGAAAACTAAAGTGCGCGAAGCCATCCAGGAAATTGCGAAACGGCTGCATAGCCCAGTTAGCGAAACCGATGATAAAGGCACACAGAAGAAGGGGTTGATCGGCCGGATATTCGCGTCAAGCTGATATAGCCCGCGTCCGCTACGGGAAGAAATACGACCCGCGGCAGGGAGACTTCTCGGCAAACAAGGGGTCGGGGAAACCAGATGTTCGGAAAACGGCTACCCAACAACGTAGCGACGGCACAGGCGCCACCCAAGAGCGCTCCCGCCACGGGTGCTTCCGCAAGCGGCGGCAAGCCTGCGGAGTCTCCCGACTTGGCGGGGCAGGCGAGCCCGCCACGGCCCCCCGCCGGAGCGCCAAAGCGAGTATCCTCGGAAAAAGCGGATCAGTTCAATCAACTAAAAATGCGTCTGCATCGAAAGTTGATCGACCAGCTCGACTTGGCGCGCATGGTCGGCGAGGAAGATGAGCTGCGCGAGCAGGTCAAGGGCATTCTGTCACGTCTGGCGGACGAAGAAAATACGCTACTCAACTTCAACGAGCGGCAGCGTCTGATCAACGAAGTTCTCGATGAAACCTTCGGACTTGGACCGCTGGAAGTGATCCTGGGGGATCCGAACATCAGCGACATTTTGGTGAATGGTCCGAAGCAAGTCTACATCGAAACTCATGGCAAACTCGAGTTGACGGAGATACAGTTTCGGGACAACGCCCACCTGATGCACGTGATCGACAAGATCGTGAGTGCCGTGGGCCGGCGCTGCGACGAAACCTGCCCGCTCGTGGATGCCCGTCTCGCGGACGGCAGCCGGGTCAACGCGGTGATTCCACCGTTGGCGATCGACGGCGCCGCGATGTCCATCCGGCGATTCGGCGCCGATCCACTGACCTGGGACGACTACATCAACTACAAGTCTTGTACCCCGGAGATGCGAGACTTCCTCGAAGCGTGCGTCAAAGCGCGCCTGAACATACTGGTCGTCGGGGGTACCGGTTCCGGCAAGACAACCCTGCTGAACAACCTCTCGTCGTTCATCCCCGCCACGGACAGAATCGTGACCATCGAGGATGCGGCGGAACTGCAGCTACGCCAACCGCACATCGTCAGACTGGAGACCCGTCCGGCCAACATTGAAGGCAAGGGACGCATCTCCATTCGCGACCTGCTGATCAACAGTCTTCGCATGCGACCGGATCGAATCGTGGTCGGCGAGTGCCGCGGCGCCGAGACCCTTGATATGTTGCAGGCCATGAATACCGGACACGATGGATCGCTCACCACGCTGCACGCCAACAGCACGCGTGATACCGTGGCCCGTGTGGAAACCATGGTCATGATGGCGGGATTCGAGCTGCCGTTGCGCGCGATTCGCCAGCAGTTTGCATCGGCCATCAACTTGATTGTTCAGGCACAACGATTAACGGGCGGTCCGCGAAAAATCTGCACGATCACGGAAGTGACCGGCATGGAGGGCGAGATCGTCACGATGCAGGACATCTTCTTGTTCGAGCAGTCGGGAATCAGTAGCGCGGGCAAGGCGAAGGGGCAATTCGTCGCCACAGGAATACGACCTTCGTTCCTCGAACGACTGGACGAGGTCGGTGTGGGCATCGACCCCGATCTCTTTAAACGCCAAGTACTATTGGTGGACGACGGGGCATAGGGCGACTGCAACAGAGGATTATCAATGGCAGATATGATTACACCAGCCATCGGCATCGCTATGCCGCCGACCCTGGCGGCGTTTCAAGATTTGGCGATCTATGTTCTGCCGGTTCTCGGTTCGATGCTCGTGTTCTACGGAATCTTTCAGGTCATCGCCGAATCCAAGATTGCCGACCGCAAGAAGTTGCAGGATCGTCTTCGCGGAAAGAAAACCGTGCAGAAAGGAATCGACCCGATTCTCCGCCGCGGGGCGTTGGGCCAAAGGACGTCGTTCGCCGACAGCATCGTGGGCAAGGTCAAATTCGTTCCCAAGCTTCAGTCCATGCTCGATCAGGCGGATCTCGACTGGTCCGCGGCGCAGGTGCTGCTCAATC
>JADFIX010000078.1 GCA_022566435.1 Planctomycetota bacterium | reverse complement strand
ATGCGACCCCGCATTTGTTTTCGATACTTGACCCGTTTTGGCATCAACATGGCAGCTAATCCTTACTACTCGAATATACTAAATTAATCGCTCACGTAGACGTCCGTGGCCTCAGGCTTTTCATCCACCAGCACATCGCCTTTGTAAATCCAGACCTTCACACCAATGCGCCCATACGTTGTGCCCGCTTCCGCGCGCGCATAATCAATATCGGCCCGCAGTGTCTGCAGGGGCACGCGACCATCGCGCATCCAGTTGCGACGGGACATTTCCGAACCACCCAGGCGACCAGCTACCATGATCTTGATGCCCTTCGCGCCGGCCGCCATGGCCGCCTCCATCCAGGTCTTCATCACCCGCCGAAAGCTCCCGCGCTTCTTGAGCTGCTCGGCGATGGCCTCGGCGATCAACTTGGCATCGCCATCGGGCACCTTGATCTCCGCGATGTTCAATGTAATCTTGCGATCGGTCAGGTCTTCGAGCGATTCTTTAAGCTTGTCGACTTCGGAACCCTTCGGTCCGATCACCAAGCCGGGCCTGGCCGTGTGTAGCTGCACACGAACCTCATCGCGCGTCCGTTCAATCTCCACTCGGGCAAGACCCGCGAACGGAGGCTGACGATTCAACCTTTCGTCCACGAACCGGCGGATGACCTGATCCTCAATAAGGAATTCGGCATACGCGGCCTTCGGCGCGAACCATCGCGAACGCCAGCCTTCCGTAATGCCGACTCGAAAACCTATTGGATGGACTTTTTGTCCCACGTTCAACTCCTACGCCGGAATATTCAACTGCCGACGTTCGTTACCCGCCTCTAGCCCTCCGCCACCGTCACGACGATGTGGCTTGTTCGCTTCGCAATGGGGTGGACCCGTCCGCGATCCTTCGGCCTCCATCGCCGAAAATAGGGTCCGCCGTCCACTTTCGCTTCGGCCACCACCAGGCGCGACATGTCGGCTTCCGACTCATCCGCACTGACCATGGCGGCCTTGAGCACTTGCCGAATGAACACCGCGCTCCGCCGGGGATTGAACTTGAGCTGCTCGACTGCCTCGTCGCAGCGTTGGCCCCGAATCTGGTCGATAACCAGCCTGGCCTTTCGCGGTGCGATTCGTGCGAAGCGGTGTTTGGCTGTCCAAGTCTGTCCGTCATCCATTGGCGTTGTACTCGTCCATTCGAGGCCGCACGACCAGCCTAGCCTCGTTCAACACTTTACCTCTTCTTGCCGCCGTGACCGCGGAACGTTCGCGTCGCGCTGAATTCGCCCAGCTTGTGCCCGACCATATCCTCAGTTACAAAAACGGACAAAAACGCCCGTCCGTTGTGCACCTCGAACTTATGCCCTACGAATTCCGGCACAATCGTACAGCGTCGTGCCCACGTCCGAATCGGGGCACTGCTACTCGAAGCCTTCAGGTCCATCACCTTCTTGAAAAGCTTCTCGTCGACGAACGGACCCTTCTTTTGTGAGCGTGCCATCTGGCGTCCTCTCGTGATCCCGCGGCCCCAAGCAAGGAGTATTCGCGGTGGTCGTCGTCCGACGTTCAACGTCGCGTGCGACCGTTCCAGTCATGTCTACTTCTTAGGCGTCGGAAGCTGTCCGTACCGAACGCTTTTTCGACGGCGAAGGATACGCCGGTTCGAAACCTTATTTCTAGCGCGAGTCCGCCCGCCTTTCGCAAGCCGACCCGTGGGACTACAGGGGTGGCGACCGCCACCGCTACGACCCTCACCGCCACCCAACGGGTGGGCGACCGGGTTTTTCGCCGTGCCGCGAACGTGCGGGCGACGCCCCTTATGTCGCATGCGACCTGCCTTGCCCCATCGTATGTTCTGATGTTCCACATTGCCGACCTGACCGATGGTCGCCCGGCATTCGCAACGCACCTCGCGCATTTCCCCGGAGGGAAGCACGAGAATCGCCCAACTATCCGTCCGCGAAAGAAGCCGAGCTGAAGAGCCGGCCGAACGCGCTAGCTTTCCGCCCTGCCCCGCATTCATCTCGATGTTATGCACGTCCATGCCCGGCGGAATATTGCGGAGAGGCATCGTATTGCCCACCTTAGGCTCCACCTGTCGACCACTCTCGACGACATCACCCGAGGTCAGACCCACTGGCGCCAAAACGTAGCGTTTCTCGCCATCCTCGTATTCCACGAGCGCGATATGGCACGTACGGTTCGGATCATACTCGATGGCCATGACCGTGGCGGTCATGTCGTCTTTACGACGGCGGAAATCGACGCGCCGATAAATGCGACGCGCTCCACCACCGCGGTGGTGGGCGGTAATCCGACCGTGGTGATTTCGCCCAGCGTGCTTGCGGATGCGCTCACACAACGACTTTTCGGGCCGCTTGTGCTTGTCAGTCAGCTCTGCGAAGTCGTTTACCGTCGACGCTCGTCGCCCGGGCGAAGTCGGTTTATATTTGATAATGGCCATCGAACTTCCTGGTCGCTATCGCAAAAGCAGGCCGGTCAATCTCTTGACACCATGACGGAATGCCAAACTCAGAACAAGTCAATATGATGATCCCCGTGGAGCACCACAACCGCCTTCTTCCAGTCCGGGGTCTTCCCCATCTTGTAACGAACACGTCGCTGCTTGCCTTTTCGATTCGCGGTACGAACGGACAAGACCTTCACGCTGTAGATTTTTTCAATCGCCTGCCTAATCGTCCCCTTGGAAGCCGCGGGATGCACCTCGAAGGCATACGAACCGCCACGGGCGGGACGGGAGGCGGTTGCCTCATGTGATTGCTGCGATTGGTGCGTCCCCTTCTCGGTCACCAGTGGTCGCTTGATTACGTGGTAAATATCCATGATTGCCGACTGGGACTACTCGTCCGTCGCCACCTCCTGGAGTCGTTCCGGATCACCCTGCAAACACTTGAAGGCCGGCTTTGTGAATAACAGCTTTTCACGAAGGAGCACGTCGAACGCATTCAAATCGCGCACGGCACAAACGTCGGTCTCGGGAATATTGCGACTGGAAAGATATACATGTCGGTCGGACTCATGCGTCGCCAGAAGGCACCCGCCGTGAATGCCTAGCGCGGACAAGGTCGCGGTCAGGGCTTTCGTCTTCGGCGCGGAAAACGACAAACCCTCTACGATCATGATGTTTTCCGACTCGATTTTCGCGAGAATCGCGTTGTTACGCGCGAGACGACGCATCTTCTTGGGGAACGCCTTTTCGGCCGTCGGGATACGCTTGGCGAAGGCACGACCGCCGCCGCGACGGATCGCCGTACGCACATTGCCGACCCGCGCATTGCCTGTGCCTTTTTGGCGGTGCAGCTTACGGGTCGACCCTTGCTTGTCCGCACGGCCCTTGGTTCGGGCACTGCGTTGCCGTCGATGATCAGCGTATGCCACGATCGCCTGCTTCAGGAGCTTCGGGTGAACCCGACCGCCGAGCACCGCCGGGTCGATTTCCATCTCCCCGACACGCTTGCCCTCGATATTAAAAACCGGTACCGCAACCACGCGATTAACCCTTCTTCTTCGACTTCTGAATCACAACCATCGACCCGTTCGAACCGGGCACACTGCCTTTAATCAGCAGCAAACCGTTTTCACAATCAGTCTTGACCAGACGCAGATTGGTCGCGGTACAACGAACGTCGCCCATGTGGCCGGCCATCCGTTTGCCCTTCTTGACGCCGCGACCCATGCCGGCGTTCGCACTTCCGCCGATACCTCCGGCGGATCGGTGCTTTCGTTCGACACCGTGCGAAGCTTCTTTTCCACCAAAGTCATGCCGTTTCATGACGCCGGCAAAACCCTTGCCCTTGGTCATTCCCGCGACATCCACGTAAGCCACACCTTCCGAAAACTGCTCGACGGTCACGACATCGCCCTGCTTCAACTCGGTCGGCTCGGCGAGGCGAATCTCACGTGCGAACCGCTTGGGCCCGGTCTTAGCCTTGGCGGCGTGCCCGATTTGGGGCATCGTCGATCGATGCGGGCGGACGTCCTCCCAGCCCAACTGGACGGCTTCGTAGCCGTCTGTTTCGACCGTTTTTCGCTGGAGCACGACACACGGTCCCGCCTTGACGACTGTCACCGTGACGGCATCTCCGTTACCCTCGAGAACGCGGGTCATGCCGATCTTCGTGCCGAGTAAAGCGGGCGTCATAGAAAAAACCCCATCTCGCTTTCGTATTCCGAACGTCAGCGAGTCCATCGTTATCGTCCCGTGCGATCAGACTCACACGGCTGCTTTTTTCCAATCGAGTTAACCAAGCCGGACGAAGCCACCGACGCGCCATGGCAAAGACCGCGACACCTCAATCCGTTATGTCTTGATCTTTACAAAAACCCCCGCTGGCACCTGAATGCGATTCAACGCCTCGACAGTGCGGGCCGTGGGTTCACTAATGTCGATGATCCGTTTGTGCGTACGTATCTCGAACTGCTCGCGAGATTTCTTGTCGATGTGCGGGCTGCGGAGCACCGTATAGCGCTCGATCCGAGTCGGCAATGGAATCGGCCCGTGCACCCGGGCGCTGGTTCGCTTGGCCTGCTCGACGATTTCCTTGGCCGAAGCATCTAGCGACTGGGAGTCGTAGGCTTCCATACGGATACGAATGCGATTCTTGCTTTTGCTGCTCACTCTTACCAATCCCTTCTCATCAAACGTACATCCGCCGTGCGCCCTCAAGACGACGGCAGACCTGTCAGAATATACCAACGCCCAGGCCTGTCAACCGATATTTTCGAAGTTCTTGAGACTTTTGCTGCGTTAGCACAACATGAAGTATCTAACGAACCCCGTAGGTCCGATAACTCTCGTCGGCTGGTACGCCGAGTTCGCCAATTTCGCCGTCGGATCGAAAAACGTGCCTTCTTTTCCGCACTGAATCCGATGCCCGGGTCTTCGATATCCACTGCACCTGTCGTATCATCCGCCCGTGTTCGCGACGGCGAACAACATGAATTGCCTCTTTCGCAAGGCGTCGTTTTTCCGGCGATCGCTTCCGGAGCACGACAAACGCGGAGTCCTCGCGACGGCCAGAATTCGTCAGGGGCAACGCCAAGTCGGCGGGACCGCGCTTGTGTTTGTGGGCGCGACCGGCGAAAGTGACGGAAATAATCAGCGAGGCCCAAAGTTATCCTAGAATAGTGGCCATCACGTTGAAACTTAGGGTTCATGAAATGGAGGCATTGCAGTGGTGAATCATCGCATGGGTCTCGCGTACGGCATCGTCGGGCTGTTCGTTTTGCTTACCGCATTTCCCGGCTGCGGTTCATCAAAAAAGAAGCGAATGCATGGGGGTATGGGCGAGATCCCGGAAAAATACAAGAACGACGGCGCGCCCCAGGTCGGCGACGTGGCCTACCTCTTCAAGCTAAAAACCTTGGAGGGGGATAAGGAGGTCGATCTCGCTTCGTTCAAAGGAAACCGACCGGTTGCCATATTTTTCGGGAGTTATACGTGACCGCCCTTCTTGCGCCAGGTTGGCGCCATGGAAAAGATGTATCGCAAATATCGTGACATCGCGGAATTTTACATTGTATACATCAGCGAGGCCCACGCCGCGGACGACGAGTGGCCCATGCCCTACGCCAAGAAACTCGGCATCAAGGAACACAAAACATACGAAGAGCGGTGCGTCGTGGCCGACCGCCTTCGTAAAGATAAGAAACTTACCATTCCATGCTTGATCGACGAAATGGATAACAACGTGGATAAGATCTACAAGGGCTGGCCCGATCGGGTGTTTTTGATCCGAACGGACGGTCGCCTCGGCGTGGCCGCGATTCGCGGTCCGTGGGGTTTCGCTCCGGGGATAAAAGCCGCCGAGAAATGGCTGGCCGAGTATAGAAAGACGGGTAAAGAGCCCCCGCTGCCGGAACCCGAGCCGGAAACACAGGCGACGGACGCCCACAGCGGCGACGTGGCAACGACGTCGTAGGGCGTATCCCAAATTTCTTTCCGAGCCGCGACCGTCAGGGAGCGCGGGTCGAAGAACCGCTTGCGCACGGGAAACGCGGGCTGGCACAAGATTCCCGTAATGCGGACACCCAGGAAGAAGATGCCGTCGTACGCGGTATCCCGCTGGGCCACGGCTCGCTGCATCTCGGTTTCGCTCGGTAGCTCAGTCTTCGACTAGAAGGGTAGCGATACATCTCGGTAGGCGTCTACCGAAAAATGATCGCGGAATTCGTGATTTCAGTTGAGAAAATGCGACGCCGCATTCTGGGCAGATTCCGGAGGTGTTCCCCGAGCGGTTGTAGCCGCAGGAGATGCACTGGTTTCGCTTGCGACGGCGGCGGTGGAGAAAGGGCCCGCCAAAGAAGGCGACGGCCGGGTGACAGAATAGTAACCCCACCATCGCCCATAGAGGTAAGCGTACAACGACGTAGCGGTAGGTTCGGTTGCTGCCCGTTCGTATGCTCACCTCGCCGAAAACAGAGAGCGGGATTCGCCAACCCTGCGGTGCATAAGATTCGGGCATTCGTCGGGCGTGGGCTAGATCGATCACGCCGCCGCGAATTGCAACTCGAGCCCAGTGTCGCTCGTTGAGCCGACCTCTCCAGCCAACGTCACGCCAAAGGTCGGTCAGTCCGAAACCGACCAGCGTCACTGCGCACGTAAACTGCACGACGATGAGTATCTTAAGAATCATGAGCCCCTGGCACCTCTTGCGATTGCAACCACCGACATCGGTCGCTGCCGGACATCCTGCGATGCACGCAGCTTACTAAACGAACCGCTCGGGACGCCCCAATCGGCCGCGGCTTGCGCTGCACCAAGAATGGGCCACCCAGCAAGAATTCGTTCTGCTTCCTCTAAGGTACGGTCGAGTGAATCCGCCAACGCGATCCGGATGAACCCCGGCCCGAGGCGGCTGTCGGAAGACGGCCTGCACGCACTCATCCACGAGGTTGTTATTGAGACACCGATGCACTCGGTCCAGAGGAAGGTGCTTCGGTCGCTTCACCTTGCCGGCACACGATCTCACCAGACTGCGAGTCGCGGATCATCGATACCCGTTCGCCCCGCGCCGCCAATCGATAAGGCGCCCACAGTTCTGCAATGTTGATGCAAAAACCGGCGTACATTCCCTACGGGCCCATCACGCCTGAGCCGCCCGACGCCGACCCAACTTGATCTTCAGCCCCGTCAACAGCAACAGCGTCATGATTATCAACCCCCATTCGGAAACAGTGGGGATCGTCTCCGTCCCGTTGACAATGGCAATAGCCCCAAATCCCTGAAGCGTCCCGAAGATCACATCTAGTTCTGGATCCACCCCTGTGGTCACGTCTGTCCAGTTATTACGCTGGAGCTGATATAGACGCAGCTCTGCCTCACTCCCAACTACCTCAAGATCGTCATACGGAATTGCAATAGCAATAGTTCCCGCGAGTAATTCCGCATTCGACGCGAGATGATAGAACGGTCGGTGCATTCTTCCGGGCGCGTCCTGAATAATAGGCTCTGTTTCACCATCTATAGCAGTAACCACGAGAGTTCCCGGCAACTCCGCGCCCGGAACAGTTAGCATCCACGCAAAATCCTCGTGCCACGATGTCATAGGCGTCATGTATACGATGTCCTGAGCTTCGCCAACTTCCAGTCCAGGTGCGAATGCCTCATCGCACAATACGCTGACCGGCTCACTATCCTCACTGAGTAGATCCTCGCTGTTCCGGGCAGCCACAACCACCGTGTAGAGCACATCAGCCTCAAGCTCTAATGTAACGAACGGTTCAGACGAGAGGGCCAACAGTTGTCCGCTATCCCGGTCGTATGTTTCGTATTGGACAACCGTAGGATCAACCGATGGTTCCCATGCCAGCGCAACGACGACCCTTCCGCTGGGACTGTCAAGGATCGCAGCCCGCGGACGCCGCGGGCGATCCGGCGGCTCCGCGTTCGCCTCAACCACAGTATAACCTGCGTCGATGCTTGCGATACTCCCAATCGGGGAATCGGTCCCGCTCGTAGTTTGATGGATCTTCTTTCGATATTTGCGAACTTTCTTCGAACCCTTATAGGTCACCACTATGTCAGAGCCGCTTATCATATCGGTTTTAGATCCGTCACTGTAGATGCTCAGCCAGCATTCGCCGGCGCGAATCTCTAGCTTCCATTTCCAACCCGATGGGAGCAGTGCCTCATTGACGGACCAGTTGTTCGGGTCACAATCCTTTACCAGGATGTGCAGATCCTTCATTTTCTTCGTCGCTGGAAAGTAGGCTGTGTAAGTTATCTTGGTATGTCCCTCCGGCGTGGACTCCATCGTGCTGTCGGTAAAGTTGTCCGGACTCATTGCGATGATACCGCCAATGCGGGCAGGCCCACCCCGGTAGGTCAACACCAATGTGGGTCTACCCTGATTATCCACTCCGATCGTCACAGTGGCCTCGACGAACTGTCCGGTAGCGGGATCCATGAATTCGATAACACGGCCGGTTCCGCCGGAGCGCCTGATCGAACGCACGGTAACGTAGTGCCCATCCGCGAAGTTATTCCCGAATTTGATAATAAGGACAAGGTCTTCCCCTTTAACAAACTCACTGTCCAGATAGTCAAAGTTTCTATTGTAGCCTGAGGTAGCCGGCAGCTTCGCACGCACCTGGCGCTTGTGAGCACCTGCCTGCTGATTAGGCCCCTCATCGACAAGCTTGTTCATCGCGTCCTTTAGGCGGTGAATTCCTGTGCCTCTCCTATTCGTCTTCGCGTCCTTCTTCAATTGCTTCTTGTATTCCCCAAGCTCACTGCTCCCGCCCCTTGTCTTGATGCCTGGATATCCGTTTCCCTGGAACCACTTGACGCAAGACGCCGCCGCTGTCGGACCGCAGTCGGCCTGCTCGGCTTGCGTAAGCAGCGGAACCTCGTGAACGATTGCCTCACAGATTGTGTGAATAACAACCTGGTCGATGAACATTTCGCTTTGCGGCGACTCAAGCTCGACGGACTCAAAGGGCGTACAGAAGCCGCTGTAGACCGCGGTTACATGTTTCCAGCCGTTCTCGAGCGTCTCCGTACCCACACTAGTGTTTTCATACTCAGGGAGATTGCTATGGCCATCGACGCCGATCTTTCGACCGGCCTGATCGACGAGACGGAAGCGCGGACCCGCCGTAAGGATCTCGAGGAAGAAAGCAACTTCTTCGGCGCCATGGACGGCGCGGCGAAGTTTGTCCGCGGCGACGCCGTGGCCGGCTTGCTCATTACGTTCATCAACCTGCTGGGCGGTATGGTCATCGGCGTCGGCCAGAAGGGTCTCAGCTTCGGCGAGGCCACGCAGACCTACACCATCCTGACGGTCGGTGACGGCCTGGTTACGCAAATCCCGGCGCTGATCGTTTCGACCGCCGCCGGCTTGCTGGTTTCCAAATCGGGGGTCTCCGGATCAGCCGACCGCGCCTTGTTCGGCCAGTTCAGCGCCTATCCGCGCGCCTTGGGAATGAGCTCATTCCTGATGGCGGCCCTGGCGCTGCTTCCCGGGGTGCCGCCCCTCCCATTTTTCATGTTCGCCGCGG
>JADFIX010000077.1 GCA_022566435.1 Planctomycetota bacterium | reverse complement strand
TCGCACCGGTGGCTGAGGAGCTCTTCTTCCGCGGGTTGCTGCAGACCTTCCTGGTGGGACTTCTGCGCCGGCGCGGGGTGGCCATCCTCGGAACCTCCGTCGCCTTCGGAGCGGTCCATTCCTTCCAACCCGACGCCGTGGGGGCGCTGGCGGTGCTCGCGGTGTTGATCGGATACAGCTATGAACGCACGGGTTCGCTGGTCGTCCCGATTCTGATCCACGCCGCGTTCAACCTGAAGACGCTGGTTTGGGATGCGCTGGCCACGCCACCGATGTGACCACCGCCGCATGTTTGCCCTACCATCGGGGGCGAGGGGGCCGAGCGGAAATACTCGCCGGGCAGGTGCAACGGCACCAAGAAAATCCCGCAGATCGGCCTACCGGACCGCGAGCACGTTTCGACAGGCTTGGTCGAACGCCACAATCTGACCATTCGTATGCAGATGAGGCGGTTTACTCGGCTCACGAACGCCCACAGCAAGAAGATCGAGCACCACTGGTGCGCGGTGGCGCTCTTCTTCATGTTCTACAACTACTGCCGCGTGCATTCGACAATCAAGACCAGCCCAGCGGTGGCATCAGGGCTGACGGATCACGTTTGGACGATCGAGGAATTGTTGGGGCTACTCGATTGAAACTTTACCAGTACCCGCGACGCACCGTTTGCCTTGTTTTTCCGTGGTTCGCGCGGCATAATGGCCGGGTCACTTTTCGGACGGTGCGGTTGAGATGCCATGAAACCGTTTTTTCCAACCATCTTGGTTTTATTGATCGCCATCGCGGTGCGTGCCGACGAGACGCTCTACCGCTACGAGGGCGACGTCCACCCGCTCGACCCGTCGGCGGGCTGGGTCATGGGAAACCCCTGCGACCCGCCGTGCAGCGAGTTTCTCGAGGACGGTCACTTCGTGCGTTTCTGGTCCGAGGCGGATGACTTTGCGAGCTATGGATTCAGAATTACCCAGCCGCCCGATGCCCCCCCCCCGACGCTGTGGGTCGAGTGGCGCTTCCGCTCCAACTTTCCGCTGGGACCGATTCTCGTGGGCTGTGATGCCGCCTTTACGGTGGATTACCAGGGGATCAGCGACTTGGTGTACATGTACGGCGACTCGGTGATCACTTTCGAAGGCGGCGATTTCGTCCTCGGACTGGACATGAGCCAATTCCACACGTTTCGTTTCGAAAGCCTGGACGGGGAGAACTACTGGTGGTCGGTGGACGGCGATCGGTTTGTATTCTCTTTGACTCCCGGTGTCCCCAACGGTTTCAATACGCTTCAGATGTGGGGCAACGGTGGGTGCAGCATCGACTGGTTTCCCGGCATGAAAAACGAGTGGGACTTTGTGCGTTATGGAGAATTGGATTCGGGCGAGCGCATCGTGGCCACCGATCCGCCAAGCGGCTTCGTCAGTTCCGGCGTCTTGAACGGTCTGGACACGTTCACCGTGACCTTCGACGCCGCCAACTACATCTATCTCGATGAGATCACCGTGACTTCCACCGGTGGAATAGCACCCACGGTCATCGCCGTCCGCCGCCGCGAGATCGACGAGCCGGACACCGTGGAAATCGCTCTCGATCAGCCACCGCCGTCGGGCGAGATCACCCGCTTCATCTTCGACGACGGTGAGGCGGTCAACATCATCGAGTTCGCCGACTTCCAGATCGGCCAGGCCGCCTGCTGTCTCGACGATGGAAGCTGCCAAGACCTTACGGAAGCATCCTGCGACAGCCTTAGCGGCGCGGTGTTCCGCGGCGGTGGGACGTCGTGCCTGGGCGACAACAACAACAGCGGCGAGGACGACGCCTGCGACGACCTGTTCCTCATCCCGGCCGTCTCCGATTGGGGTGTCGTTGCTTTGACACTCATAATCCTCACCGCCGGCACCGTTCTCATCCGCCGCCCGAGAACGGTTCTTGCGTAGGATCTCAGGGCAAGTCGCCCCGGACGTCGGGATGTCGCCGGTTTCCGATCCGGGCTAGCGCCGCCGAACCGAGCCGGTGGTCCACGAACAGGGTTGCAGAGTTGGCGCCACGCGAACGGCTAAGGCAGGTCATTGACCTCCCCTACGGCTTTTCATATAGGGCGATCCTGTCACAGGCCTATTCTCCCGTCTCCTCCGCCACTGGTGGCTCGTCTTCTACCGCAGCTGTATCGCCGTTGTCGACTGTTTGTCGATAAGTCCCGGACGCCGCGTGCAGATCGCTCCAAGCCTGGCGGAGTTGGATTCGCGACAACGCCAAGTCGGCGTCCGCCGTGAAGAAATCGCGTTGGGCTTCATTCAGCCGAACGAGCGTATCGGTACCGGCGGCATAGCCGACCTGGATAATGCGGCGGTTCTCCTCCGCGACAGTGACGTTTTCCCGTTGTAAACGGATTTGCGTTTGCGCATCGCGAAGTCTGATGAGCGACTGACGTACGTCGGATTGAATGGCCAAACGAAGCCGATTCACGTTGGCTGCCGTTTCCGCCCGCCGACTTTCCGCCTTGCGCACCATGGCCCGCCGCGCGCCTCCGGTAAAGAGTTCCCATCGAAATTCCATCACCATGGCCGACGATTGATCGTCCTTTTCATAATGAACGTTGGAACTCCGATCGAAACCCCAAGACCCGCTCACGGCAACCGTGGGCATGAAGAGCCCCCGCGCCGCCCGGACGGACTCTTTATCTGCTTCGAGTTGATGCTCTAAACTATGCAGGTCCGGGCGATTGGCCAACGCACGCTCTATCCAGGGATCCGGGTCGGGTGTCGTCATTTGGTCGTCCGTCTCATCTTCGAGCGGCGGCATCTCTAAGTTGCGCGGGGCACGGGCGTCCGTCAGCCCCATCAGTTCCGCAAGGACGACGAGACCGGTATCGCGCAGACCCTCCGATGCCGTCACATTCGCCTGCGCCGCGAGCGTTCTTACCCGGAAGTTATTGACGTCGGCGATGGTCGCGCGACCGGCCTTTCGAAGCTTCTCAGTTTCGTCCAACTGATCGCGGCTGAATTTCTCATCCGCCTTGGCAATTCGAATTCGTTCCTGCCCCAATTGCACCTGATAGTAGGCGGTGTCCACGGCCTGAACGACCAATCGCTCCACATCTTGGAGTAACGCCCAGGACGCCTGGTGGAGTTGCTTGGTCGCCAGCAGATTCGCTTCCCGCACGAAACCGTCGAAAACCGTCCAGGAAAGGGCAAACGCGGAAGAATGTTCGCTGAACGAATTGGTATCGCCCTTAGGCTCGTTGCCACCGAATAGAGGAAGCCGAAGAGCGTTCAATAGCGTGGTGGCGGCCAGCGATGAAGACTCGATGTCCGTTGGAACAGTCGGCTGCGGCTGTAGCAACGTGGCAAGCCGATTCCGACTGGCCGGTGTATGAAACGTTCTCGTGGAACTGTGCGTGAAAAAGATCGACGGGAAGAACCGGGACCGCGCCTCCGCAATCGCGGCCCGCGCGGCTTCCAGCCGCGCCTGTGCGGCGTGGATATCAGGATTCGCCCGGATTGCCACCGCCCGCGCGGTGTCCAACGGCAAGGGACCGGGCGGCAGAATCTCATCAGATTCGTCCGTCGCCACGGGTGCCCCATACGGCATGAGACGGTCCCGCGTCTCGACCGGCAGCTTGGCCACCGCCTTCTCATGCCGCCGGAGAATGACGTCGATGCTGTCCAGCTTTGCCCGACACCCGCCGCTCCATGCCGTCATGACCCCGACCGACAAAACAACGACACCCTTTCCCAATGTAAACGCACTCACCAAGCATCCTTGCCCGTTTGACATCGAAGACTCCTATTCACCTGACTCGGTCGGGGCAGTGCATGTCGTTCCGTCCCGCGGCGTGGAGGGCGCACCGATCGTGTCGGGCGCGGGAAAAGTACCGCCGTAGCGCAACCAATGCACGAAGCGTCTCATGTCGTCCATGAGGAGAATCAGCGCCGGAACGATGAAAAGAGTCAAGACCGTCGCAAAAATGAGGCCAAAGGCGATCGAAACCGCCAACGGGATCAACGCCTGCGCCTGCGAGCTGCGCTCCGTCAAAAGCGGCAGCAAACCGAGGGCCGTTGTCATGGAGGTCAGTACGACCGCCCGGAATCGGGCTTCACCTGCCGCGGCCACGGCTTCGAACAGGCGACTCCCCTCCGCGAGCCTCTGGTTCACGAAGTCGACAAGGACCAGTGAATCGTTCACTACAATTCCGGCCAACGCCACCATACCGAAAATACTCATCAGCGTAATGTCGTACCCCAACAAAGTGTGCCCCACCACCGCGCCGACCATTCCCAGCGGAATGGCCGCCATGATGATCATCGGTTGAAAATAGGACCGCAGCACCGTGCCCAGCAATCCATACATGACCACCGCCGCAATCACGGAAGCGTTCCTGAGACTGCTCATGGATTCTTCGATTCGTTTCCGTTGACCGTCGATTAGCGGGGTCACGCCGGGAAACCGCTCGCGGAGCCCGGGCAGAAAATTCGCAGCCATGTCGCTGATAATTCGTTCCGCGTTCGCAAATCGCTCGTCCAGATCAGCATGGATTCGCACCCGACGCAAACCGCTCTGACGCGTGATCACGGAATATCCTCGCACCAATTCCGTTTGCGCAACTTCATGGAAAGGGATCTCCGCACCATTCTTCGTACGAATTCGCATGTTCTCGATCGCCGACAAACTGAGGCGGTCCGCATCCGCGTAACTGACCATGACCTTGACTTCGTCTAGCCCGCGCTGAAGCCGAACCGCCTCACCGCCGTAAAGTCCCTGACGCAGCTGGGCGGACAGATCCGCCACGGTGATCCCCAAAGCGGCCGCCGTGGGCTTGAGTGACACCCGCAATTCTCGTTTTCCCGGTCGCAAGTCATCCGTCACATCGAATACGCCTTCGTACGTGTAGAACTGGGCCACGACCTCGTCCGCCGCCGAACGCAACTCTTCCAGATCCAACCCCAGCAGGCGGATTTCCATCGGCTTGTCGGTCGGACCGAGCTGCCGCCGCGTGATCGACACGGACACCGCGCCCGGTATCTCGCCAATGCCTCGCCGCCAGTGCTCCTCCACAACCGACATGTCCACGCGCCGCAGTTCCGCCGGCATCAGTTCAAGCGATACCTCGCTTAAAGAACTGCCACGCTCAGTCAAGTAGTCCGGCCACTCGCCGACAACCGAGTAGATGTTCTGTACCAGATCTCCCGCTTGTGCAGTCTCGAGTGCCGGATCGTGGTTGAGGGCTTTCGCCGCCTGTTCGATCCGCGCCACCGCCGCGGCGCTCACATCAACCGGTATCCCTTCAGGAAAACGCACGCGGGCCCGAAGGGAATTCGCGTCCATCTTGGGGAAAAGCACAAAAGCCGTTCGCCCGCCGATCACCAATCCCACGGTGGCGAGCACACACGCGATCGTTCCACCGAGCAAGACAAGCCGTCCGGAGAGAGCCTTGCGAAACCAACGGCGATAGATACCGGAAATCAACGATTCGAGGCGCGATTCGAGCCCCCGGCGAATCCGATTACGCCACGAATCCGAACGCTTGGCGGTCCTGGAGCTTGCCCATTCGCACAGGTGGGCTGGAAGGATGACGAATGCTTCGACCGCCGATGCCGCAATCGTGGCGATGACCACCACAGGGAGAACATGAATCAACTTCCCCATCACGCCGTCCACGAACATCAGTGGCACGAAGGCCACAATGGTCGTGGCCGATGAGGTCAGCACCGGCAACGCCACGACGCGAGTGCCCTCCACCGCCGCCGCCATCGGGGAAAGACCGCGACGCGTCTGCGCGTAGACGCTCTCCGCAATGACGATCGCATCGTCCACGATAATGCCCGTGCCCATCAACAAACCGAGCAAACTGATCATGTTCAAAGTGTTGTGCCCAAGGGCCATGACCACCAGCGCGCCGGCGAACGAAACCGGAATGCCAAGGGCCACCGCGAAAGAGAACGATGATTCGAGAAACAACAGCAAACACACCACGACCAGTGCGATGCCCATCAGCCCGTTCTTGACGAGCATGGCAATCCGGGCGTCCACGTCACGGGACTCATCGCCCCACACCGTAAGAGAAATTCCTTCAGGAAGTTGTGGCCCTTGGACCTTTACGAATTCGCGAACCGCACTGGCGATTTCACTGATGTCCTCCCGACCCGTCTTGAAGACGGTGATCAGAGCACCGGGCTTGCCGTTGATCATTCCGTAGATCGGCATCTCCTCGAACGAATCGCGCACTTGCGCGATCTGGCCGAGCCGCAAAGTCGTGCCGTCCGGGCGGGCGATGACCACCAGGTCTTCGAAGGCCTGTGCCGAGTACCGTTGGCCGATGGTCCGCACGGTGATCTCTTCGTGTCTGGTGCGAACCGTGCCGGCGGGAAGATCCAGGCTGCCCGTCGCCACCGCATTCATCACTTGCTGCAACGTCAAACTGTATCGCTTGAGTGTCTCCTCGGTGACGGTGATGGAAATCTCGTACTCGCGAATACCTGACAAACTGACTTGGGAGACCTCAGGAAGGAATAGTAGCTGCTTGCGAATATGCTCGGCGTTTTCCTTGATGGTCCGTTCCGGCGCATCGCCGAAAATGCCCACGTTGATCACCGGGTTACGAATGAGAACGTCTTCGATGATCGGCCTTTCCGATTCCTTCGGAAACGTGGTGATTGAATTGACGCGGTCCTGGATTTGCCGGAGCACCTCGAAGGTTGAAATCACAGATGGAATATATTCCACCACCACCTTGCCGCCGTCTTCCGAGGAAAACGACGCGAGTTCGCGCTGACCGGGAATGCCCTCGAGGGCTTGCTCGATCTTGATACATATGCTCTGCTCGACATCCTCGGCGGTCGCCCCGGGATACGGAACCGTGACCGCGACGAAATCGATCGCGGTCTCCGGCAGGGTCTCCCGCGGTAGCTGAAAGACCGCCATGAGCCCACCCACGATCAAGGCGCCGGCCAATAAGTTGGCGAACACCGGGTTTCGAACAAAAATACCGATCATCTTGCGAATCACTCAAACAAACTGTCGATCTCCCCACTTGTTGCTGATCGAGCGGCATAGTGGCTCGCGCGCAGTGCCGAGCACGTTCGGATGCACTTTCTCCATCCTAGCGAACGTGTCAACCTACCGGCGACCGGTTGTTGTCAACCCACGCCATGAATCGCGTCAAAGCCAAAACTTGGTCGTCCTCACGTCATCCATCAACTGCTCGATCCGCGATTTGACGAGCGCCGTGATTCTTTCGTCCTGCTCTTCGTCACTTCCATCCACGCATTCCGGCGCAAGCGGTTCGCCCACGTTGATACAGTACGGCCCGCGAAAAACGTTGAGCATTCGGTAGACACGCCCATCGACGACCGTGTTGATTCCCGGCGACTCGTGCATACAGCGCTTCGGCGCCACCAGCGCGATCGGCACGATCGGTACCCGCGCCTGCCTGTATATTCGCCCGACACCGGGATAAAACCGGCCGAGTTGGAACAGTTCCTGCATGTCCCCCTCCGGGCAGATGAAAACGGATTCTCCCTTTGCGAGATACGCAGCCGCCTCGGCGACGACGTTCTTGCGATTCGCGGGCATGGCATTGATCTGCTCGAACGAGTTGAGAATCGCCGCGAACAAGCGGTAGTGATACGGTGGACCGGCGATGATGTGAACAAACTCGGCAAAGATAGGCAGAACCCAAAAACCGTCGGTACACGTGATATGGTTGGTCACGAATATCTTCGGACCTTTTGGTATGCGGTCTCTCCCCCAAACGCACAAGTCCAGGAATAGACGCTGATATACCTTGATCGAGAGCACGAAACCACGATACAGCGTTCGTTTTAGCCCGTTCATTCCGCACCAAGAGGGAAACGAAGGCCCATCACGCATCCACGATTCCACGGAAGTGGCGATACGAGGACCCGGAATAACACCTCGGGCAATGCGACAATCTGCAGCTCTTTGTCCTCTACCATGCGCACGAATGCTAGCGGATCACGCGGGACTTGGGTAGAGTGACCGGTCGTCGCGTGCGCCGATGGCCGACCCGTCAGTACCGGCTGACTCGGCGAATCGCCATGCCGTGCCGTGTTCGCTTTTGCAAGGACGAAGTCTCCCGCTCGCGGACGATGGGAACCAAGAATGTGCAACGAACTTCTTGTTCGAATCAAGGCGGCGTACGGCAAGAAACTGGTCGCAGGATTTCGCGGGGCACCCTGATGCTCACCGACTCCCGCATCGATCGCTTGGTCGGCGAGAGGATCACAGAATGGAAAGCCTAACTCGGTTCCTGATCTCGTCTATGCCGTATCTGCTCGCTGCCTTTGGCACGCTGCAGGTCATCCCTCCGCTCATACGTCTCTATCTTATTCGGAGCGGAACAAAACGGCTGAAACTGTTCCTTTATTGCATTGCGTTCGCCGCCCTCTCCTTCAGGATCATCGCTCGTTGCAAGATCCGAACGAACGACGGGATCGTGCTGACAGGCAGTCTGAGGACCAACCCGTTGGTGAAAAGTGTCTACCTCACTGGATGTTACGAACCCACCTTGGTGGAATACCTGAAGCGGGAGCTAACCCCCGGTGACAGGTTTTTGGATATCGGAGCAAACAGCGGCCATTTCAGCCTGATCGCCGCAAAGCTGGGCACCGACGTCATCTCCCTTGAGGCGTCGCCCGCCAATTGCCGACTTTTCGCTCAGAATGTCGCCGCCAATGCGCTGGGCTCCAGAATCAGCCTGATCCATGCGGCCGCCGGGAACGAGGATGGCAAGATAGAACTTCAAGAAAATAGATTTAACGGAATGTGGTCCACGACCTCTCCGAGGTCCTGTTGGCATTTCTGGCCGCTTGCGAGAAAAATCATCGTACCTGCCGTCAAAGTCGACGACGTCCTGAAACCGGAAGACGTCGAAAAGATCCGGTTCGTCAAGATCGACGTGGAAGGGGCCGAGTTGACAGTCCTTCACGGTCTGCGCAGTTTGCTTCGCGCGGGAAGACCGGACCTCGAGTTCTGTCTCGAGGTTAGCCCGAGTTGGCTCACGCGAGACCAATGCAAAGAGATTTTCTCGATTCTTAGCGCCGATGGCTTTGAGGCGTACACGCTAGTCAATCAGGAAGTGGATTTTCCGCCTTATGATATCGGAAGGCCGCAGCGCTGTTCGACGATTCCGGAACGGCAGGTCGACATTCTCTTTTCGCGCACCGACCTCACAGCGATCCCATCCGCGGTCGCGTAGGGGAAGCTTCGGCGTTCAAGATTGGGTCTCGGGAAATGGTCTTTGCGTAGCGACACAGGCGTCGCACCGACGCCCAAGCGTCGGCAACGCTAGCGAGCGAACGCACGATGAAATTCATGAAACTTGGGCATGATCCCGTCGACGCCCAAGTGCTGAACAAAAGCGCGAGCCCGTCGCCCCGCCTCCCGATGTCTCGATTCGTTCTGCACTAGCGCGACGCAGCGGTCCGCCAGCGTCGCCAATTCGTCTTCTTCAATTACCTCCACGCCGCAGCCAGGCGCGATCTTGTCGACGAACCCACGT
>JADFIX010000076.1 GCA_022566435.1 Planctomycetota bacterium | reverse complement strand
CTTTCAAAGCAGATGATCCTGAAGCAGTTTTGAATTATTGTCATTAACTTGCTGCCGATCTCGGTGTGATCAACTACTACGGTCGATCTATTGAAGTTGAAATCGATAATCGTGACATTCGTGGCGGTGGAGGGACCGAGGTTGGTGACCTCAATTTCGTAGATCAGAATGCCCCCCGGGCAAACGGGATGGGGAATCCCCTCTTTGCCCACCGACAAATCGGCGGACGCGACAACGGTGGTGGATTGGACGGCCAAGTTGTTTGAAGGATCGAGGTCCAATTCGCGGGCCTCGACGACCGCGGTGTTGGTGATCAATTCGCGTGTGGATGGATCAACGGTGACGCCGATGGTGATCGGGGCGGTGACACCATTTGCCAACGCGCCCATATCGCACGTCACAAAGCCGCCGGACTCTTCGCACTGGGGACTCGACGTCGCCGCGTCGAAAGTCACGCCGGGCGGCAGCGTGTCGCACACGACAACGTCCGTGGCGTCGTCGGGCCCGGCGTTCGCGATTTCTAGATCGTAGGACAGACACTCGCCTGCGGTGACCGGATCGGGATCGTCGAGCTTGGAGAGCGAAAGGTTCGCCTTCAGTAGACAAGCCGGGTTCGGACAAGTCGTGGCGTCGCCGACATAAGAGCCGCCGCAGGCGGCCGATGTCGCGATCGAACATGTTCCATCGTTACAGCACGCACCGGTAGAGGAACATGCGGGGTGTGGACAGGATGTGCCATCGCCTTGATACGTGCCGCTGCAGGCGGCGGCCGACGTCTCATCGCAGCTTCCCTCGTCGCAGCATGCGCCTGTGTCGGGCAGGCCGGCACACGGCGTCAGTGGCACATCCACCATACCATCGGTACCGGCGTCCTTATGAGTAATCCGAACAACGAATTCTCCACTGCCCGGAGGCTTTTCGATCACCGACGCGCTGGGTTCCGGACTGGGCAGGCCGAACAGAACGCCGCCGACGTCGCTGGTTATGGAATCGCCGAGTCGCGGCGATGGGCACAAGTCGATCAGCGTATAGTCCGCGGTGTTCAGGAAATCAACGATGCCGTGCTTGACCAGCACCGCGAATCCGTCCGGCGTGAAATCGAAATAGAGTCCGTCCACATCCACGTTGAGTTCGGTCGACCCGCTTTCGTTAACACCATTGAGATTGATCCAGTGGACCGACTGACGAATGTCGATGGGCGAGTCCTTGGGCTCGACCACATAGGCGATGTGCTGAAGTCGACCCGGTACTTCATACAGACCGTCATGATCCGGTCCCGGACCGTTGGTGCAGAGCCCGCCGTTGAAGATCGTCACCAAGTGGCCTGAGGTATTGTTGTCTTGCACGATGTTGAAAAAGTAGACTTGATTCTTCGTGGAACTGCATAGTCCCGTCAACGCCGAACCGAAGGCCCGCGCATAAAGAACGGAACCGTTGGGACTGAGCCTGAACTCGACATCGACGCTGCTGTCGGCCAGAACTTGCGGGATGATGGGGTATGTCTCGAGGTCGAGGTCCCCGTCGGTGTTCATCAGAAGCGTGGTGCCGCCCTGATCGACGCCCACGCCCGCCTGCCACGTTTGGGCATCGATGAGTGGCCCGGTCTGGGCGAGCGCAACAGTGCCCACGCCTATAGCCGTCCACACAAAAACCGCGATACGATTCACGGCATGAGCCACCCATTCAATACGCGGCCGACACGACCAGAGCGACCGGACTGGTTTCTAGGACGGAAAACCGCGACGATTGAAACCACATCCCGATCGAACGGTTTGACCCGAAACGATCCGACATACCCGTGCCTCTGGGAAATCCCGTTCTTGAGCCATCAAACCACGATTGTACTCAAACGAATCGCTGACTTGCAAGAAAAAACGGCAATTTGGGCGAGATTCCTTCCTGTCCGGCCCCTTTCGGCGCGCAAAAAGGCCGATCCGACCGCGACGCTTCCGCGACAACGAACGGACCGGCCTCGATAAGTTGCGCCGTCTAACTACCCACAATCGCGGGTCGGAGACAATGGAACCCTATCGCTCTCATCCTGAGGCTAGTTGGGTTCCAGAATGACGGATTCGATTTGAAAAATCGTATGGCTCTCGTCGGGAATTGAACCAGCACGAAAGCTCTTTATCGGAAAGAGTCCGCCAAGATTATCGAATACGAAGCCGTCGTAGGTGCGAACCAGTAGGTCTTCGGCGTCGAAAATGCGGAGCGCTCGAACGGACGCCGACAAGGGAGCGATGTAGAGTAGGGCGCTTGCGCCCCGGACGTCCAGGGCTACAGGGGAATCCATCGCTCCGCCGTCGGCCTTGTTCGCCGTAGATTGTGAGCACCGAAAATTCAGCTCGAAAACCAGTAGCCTCTGAGACCCAAGCCCCTGCAGCCAGCCGATTGGGCGAAACTCTTTTCGTTGAAATGATTCGTAGATCGAGAGCGCGTCTTGTAGTTGTAGGTCGCCGATCCCGATGGGCAAATTGTCGAAAACCTGCATCATTTGTTCGGCGTTGCTTTCCGCATCTGGCGAGCCGATCCCCATGCGGGTTACCTCGCCATCGCGCAGTTCGGCAAAATAGCCGGCGGTTTCACCGCTTCCCGAAGTCGTCTCCAACCGTACTTGGGCGAGGGTAGCTTTCTGATTGTAGGATAGAACAATCTGTGAGTGAAACTCGTGCCCCGTCCGAAGGACTCGCGTGATGCGGAAATTAATTCGCAGTGCGGCGTCGGCAAGTTGGCGCAGAAGCGACTCGCCGCCCCAAGTCAGGAGCTTGGCAACTACGGCTCCTTCATCACCGTTGAGTGCGGCGATGTGCGCGATGAAGTCACCCTTCGGAACGGTACGCGCAAGCCACGGCTTTGCGGGCGAAACCAGACCGCTGGGATCGCGCGCAGCACGACCCGCGAAAATGAGCAGAGCGCCGCCGGCAATGGCGAGAATGACCGAAATGGTCAACGCCAATCGCTGCCAATCGTCGCGGCCGACTACCACCATCTTGCAAATCCCTGCGCGAGACGGTTACCCAGCTAGTTCGGCAACTTCGCGGCGGCGGGAAAAGATCACGATTCCGACGCCGAGGAAGGCCGCAAGTAGCAGGATCAAGCCCCACTCTGACAGGGTAGGTATTTTGGCAGGAACGGAGATGGTTCCCCCTCCAGTCCCGCTTACAAGTCCGAGGGCCGCGTCAACCGAGGTGATCGACGATGAGGCAGTAATGGTTACCACCACGCCGTTCAGTTCCGGTACCACGGCGGAGCTCCAGACGCCGGTCGAGTAGCTTTTCGTGAGGGCCTGCCCATTCGACAGGTCGAAGGAATTTGAGGAAAAGCCTGCGTCGAAGTCCGCGCCCAGTACAACAGCGTTTAAGCTGCTATTGAATGCCCCTGATACCGTGCCGGTGGCTGTGACATCGACGGTGGCGGGACCTGCAGTTGTGGGAACGTGCGCGGATCCTGTAAAGCTGGATGCTAGGAAATCGGCCTCGGTGCCGTCAAAATCTACAGACGTGCCTAGGAACGAAACCGAGCCGGGAGCGAAGTCCACCGACGTAAGACCATACGAAATGGAGAAATCAATTCCGCCGCCGCTGGGCGTGCCGGGCAACGTTACTTGCAGCGTGCCCGAGGCAGTGTAAGTCTCCACAGCAAGGTTACTACCCATTGCGGAATTAATGAGGCTACAGAACGCCAAACAAGAAACGATTCGAGACATGTTTCTACCTCCTGAACAGTATTTCCACTATTGCGCACAGCCCAACAGAGATAATGCTCGGAACGCAATTTCAACTGCTATTCTGTCCGCACGAACACTCCACGCTAGCACCATACCTAGTTGATCCACTCCATACAAGCGAAAAAAAAACTCTTGCCGCCGGAAGTCAGGTTGTTTTGTCCGCTTTCACGGCGCGTTTGGAATTCAATCCAACCGCTTACGCTTCCGAGACACCGGTTTGTGGGCAGCCTTCGCTCAACATCACCCTCTGCCGCTATTTAGTCGTCCCTGAATAACTTTGTGGACCTCTTTGTTTGCAGCGTGAAATTGGGTTTCGGGCGTGGTATACTTTGCCAGGACGCCGTGCTGGCCGCCGCCGGGGCCAACCTGCGAAAACTACTGGGTTTGATCCGTCGGGAGGCTAGGGGGCTTGTTTTTGCGCTGATCCGGTGGCACCGGAACTTGATCGCCACTTTCCCCGACCGCCGGTCACTTCATCCTGCCGTCGCATAGCCGGCTTTTTCAGGGACGACTATTTATCGCCAGCCCTCTCACGGTCGCCGCGTCATGCATGCAGCCACAACGATGACTGATGGATGCGCTCCAGGGTTGCTATATACAACTCTCACCTCTGTGCTGCGCTCCTAATCGGGTGCACAGTGATTTGTTGATCGGTGCGTTCCTGCGGAATGTGGTAGCCACTGCGAGCTGCGCCGTCTGCAGCCTGGTAGGGAGCGCCCCGAATCAAACCGCGGCGAATCGGTTCTGCCGTGTTACCACACTACGGCTCGACCCGGCGGAGGTAGTGCACCACGCCGGCGGCGAAACATGGCAGGTTTGGGCATTGATGAGTGGCCCCGTCTGGGCCAGCGCCGCGGTGCTCACGCCTAACGCCGTCGAAAGCAAGACCGCGATACCGATTCTCGATCGTAGTGATTTGGTCATTGCAAAGATCTTTCTAGGGTATCGAGTTGCTTGCTCGTGTTTCGGGCGCGCCGCCGCACCCGTTGCTGTAGCGAGTGCAGAGTCGATCTTGGAACAGCACGGCCGAAGAAGGGAGCACGAAGGGGAAGCCGGGTGCCTGTCCCCCACCATTCGCTTGGGGCGAAGGATGGGGCACCCGCCGCCAGGTTCGGCGAACCGAAAGGCGCGGGTTAATCCATGCGCTATCTTGCGGTCTCCCCCTCAACTCGGGATAATCACCGGCATGGGGAGGTGTTCGGGTTGGCGAAGGCATCGGCATTATCCGTAGGAACAAGAATCGGCCCCTACGAGATTCTCGCGCCGATCGGCGCCGGGGGCATGGGCGAAGTATTCCGGGCGCGGGATACGAGGCTCGATCGGGACGTGGCCGTCAAGGTGTTGCCCGAGCGCCTTCATCGAGACCCCGACTCGCTTGCCCGTTTCGAGCGTGAGGCCAAGGCAATCGCCGCCCTGTCGCACCCCAACATCCTTACGATTCACGATTACGGTACGCATAACCGCGTTTCCTACCTGGTGATGGACCTACTGGAAGGTGAAACCCTGCGCGAACGCCTACATCGATCGGCCATTCCCTGGCGAAAGACCGTTGAGATTGGAATCGGTATAGCCGACGGACTCTCCGCCGCCCATGAAAAAGGGATCATCCATCGCGATCTCAAACCTGAGAATCTATTCCTGGAATCCAGCGGCGTCGTAAGGATTCTGGATTTCGGGCTGGCAAGAAGTGAACAGACGGCGACCCGAACTGATCGTACCGTTACGCTCGACACGCGACCCGGCACGGTGATGGGCACGGTGAATTACATGTCGCCCGAGCAGGTGCGCGGCGAACCGCTCGACGCCCGCACCGACATCTTTTCCTTCGGTTGCGTTCTCTACGAAATGGTGACCGGCGGAAAAGCATTCTCCGCCGAAACCTCGCCGGAAACGCTCACGGCGGTTCTTAACTATCATCCACCCGAACCTGGGGAGACGGGTGCGACGACCTGCCCGGAATTCGATCAGCTAATCAACCGGTGCCTGGAAAAAAAGCCGCCGCAACGATTTCACTCGTCCAACGATCTGGCGTTCACGCTTCGCAACATTTTGCATGGCAGCGGGCCGACGAAGGTGCTCCAAGGCCAGGGCGCAGGGTACGTGCGGACGTTGGCGATCGTCTTATCGATTGCTGTCGCACTCATGATTGGCGGTTTCGCTTATCTCCTGACCCGCCGAGATTCACCCGTACCTCGCACGACGGCGATCACATCGCTGGCGGTCCTCCCACTGGAGAATCGGTCCGCCGATCCGAATCAGGAATACTTTACCGACGGTATGACTGAGGAGTTGATTACCGCGCTTGGGAAGATCGGCGCCCTACGGGTGATTTCGCCGAGCTCGATCTGGAAATACAAGGGTACCGGCAAAACGCTTTCGGAAATCTCCCGCGAACTCAACGCCATCGACGCCTTTGTCACCGGGTCGGTCGCGCAGATCGGCAGTCGCGTTCGCATTACGGCTCGCCTTGTTCAAGTCAGCGGCGAACGAATGCTTTGGACCGAAAGCTACGAGCGAGATGTGAAGGACGTTTTCGCATTGCAAGCCGAGGTCGCCCGCGCCGTCGCCGAGCAAATCGGTATTACCTTGACACCCCAGGAAGACTATCGCCTGGCCGTGACCGATACGGTTCGACCCGACGCCTTTGATGCCTACCTCGAAGGCCGCCATTACCTTCGAAGAGGCACTGTTGAATCTTCCCAGGTCGCGGTCGAACGGTTCGAAAAGGCAATTCAGCTCGATCCGGAATTCGCAACGGCCCACGCCGCTCAATCAGATGCGTATCGCTCATTGTCAACGTACTTCCTTCCACCGAAGGAAGTCATGCCGAAAGCACGGAAGGCCGCACAGAAGGCTCTCGAACTCGATGACACGCTCGCGGAGGCGCACACTTCCCTGGCCTACGTCAAGCTGAATTTTGACTGGGACTGGGAGGCCGCGGAACGAGGATTCAAACGTGCTCTGGCGCTCGAGCCCGGCCTGCCGGAGGCCCACTTGGGCTACGCCCGCTACCTTCTGGTCATGGGGCGGATCGACGAGGCGGAAGCCCATCTGAACTCGGCGCGGGAGTACGATCCGGCGTCCGTGCTGTTCTTCGAGGAGTACGGGCTGGTGTACTTCATGTCGCGCCAGTATGACAAGACCATCCAATACGCCCGGCGAGCGATTCAGATTGACCCGGAGCAGTGGACTCCACATTCCTTCCTCGGACTCGCACTCGGCGCCAAGGGAGAATTCACGGAAGCCACCACCGAGTTGCGAACGGCGCTACGTCTCAACGAGAACCCGGCGAACTTGGCAGAGTTGGGCGGCGTTTATGCTGCCGCGGACATGCAGAAGGAGGCGAGGCAGATACTTCGCGATCTGGATGAACTGAGCAAAACGCAATACGTGTGCCCCTATCGCACGGGCATCATTCATATTGAGTTGGGCGAATACGATAAGGCTTTCGAGCAATTCCAAAAGGCCTGCGACGATCGATCGGATTGTATGCCGTTCGTCAAGGCCGATCCGCGTTTCGACCCGATTCGAGATGATCCCCGTTTCGATGATCTCGTGGAATGCGTCGGCTTGGAGCCGGACGGCAGGATTCTCACCGCCGATCCGGCGACTCCCGACGAAATCGTGCTCGCGGTGTTACCCTTTGAGGACTCGAGTCCCGAGCCGCAGGAGTGGTTCAGTAACGGCATGACCGTGGAGCTGATCGCGACGCTTGGAAAAATCAAAGCGCTCAAGGTCATCTCTCGTACGTCGGTCATGCGGTACAAAAACGCGCCCAGACCCCCGTTGCGGACAATCGCCCGCGAACTGAACGCCAACCGACTGATCGAAGGCAGCGTTCTTCGCATCGGCGGGCGGGTTCGTATTACAGTGGAACTGATCGACGGCCTGACCGACACGAGTCTTTGGTCGAAGAGCTACGAGCGAGACGCACGCGACGTCCTCGCCCTGCAAAGCGAAGTCGCACGGGCCATCGCCGACGAGATTCGGATCATCGTCACCCCGGCGGAACATGCACTACTCGCCAAGGCCTCGCCGGTGAATCCGGATGCATACGACGCGTATATGAAGGGTATCGATGCGGTACGGCGGGGGACGTTTGAGGATTGCCTAACGGCCATCCGTTTCTTCGATATGGCCGTCGAAATCGATTCTGAAATGGCTCTCGCTCATGCCGGTCGTGCGGAGGCATATCGCTCGCTCTCCGGTTTCCACTTGCCGCCGAAAGAGACCCAACCAAGAGCGAAGGCCGCAGCGCTCCGCGCGCTGGCGTTGGACGAGAATCTCGCCGAAGCCCACACCGCGCTTGGTCAGTACAAGCTGGAATATGAATGGGACTGGACCGGCGCGGAGGCATCGTTCCGCCGCGCACTCGAGATCGATCACAATTCGACCGACGCGCGGCTTGGACTTGCGCAGTACTACACGGCCATGAAACGGGCGGATGACGCCATGGCCCAAATGGACATCGTCCGCGAGCTGGATCCGGCCGCACGCCATAGTTACCCGTTTTACGGCTTGGTTACGTTTATGACTCGCCGGTTCGAAAGAACGATTCGCGAAAGTCGCGAGGCGCTGGCCGTCAACGAACAGTTTTGGCCGGCGCATATGTGGCTGGGTATGGCGCTTGCCGAAATGGATGACCACGCGACGGCCATTTATCATCTCGAAAGGGCGTACGAAATAAACGATGAGACCACGTTGATCGCCGCAGCACTCGGCGCCGTGCTGGCCAATGCCGGTCGACGCGAGGAAGCCGAAGCACTGCTCGCCGAGTTGAAGGCATCGGAAGACCGCAACTACGTCTGCCCCTACGAGTTGGCCACCATCTCGATCGGTCTGGGTGACCACGACGAAGCCTTTGCGGAGATGCATCGCGCCTGCGACGGAAGGGCCGTCTGCATGCCCTGGCTACAGGTCGACCCCCGCCTCGACCCTCTTCGCCCCGACCCCCGTTTCGACGACGTGCTGACCTGCGTCGGCTTTACCCCCCCACCTCGGGGTTTGAAAACGACCGAGGAGCCGTAGGACGGAAATCAAGAACCGGCCGACCCAACTGATCTCGCCTCGCCGCCCGCTCAACTGCGCCAGGGAATCTGATTCTGGTTCCTACCCCTTCGTACTCCCTCTTCGGTCGCCCTCAGTCGCTTCGTCGTTTCACGCTCCCTATCCCTTCGCACTCGCTATCCACTCGCGCTCAGCCTTCAATCGCTCCGTCGCTTCCCCCCTACATTTCCTTCCAACCGGATCCGAACCAGGGGATATCCGTCTTGGCGTCGATTCTCAGCCGCAGGATCAACTGGGCCGCGTGGTGCTGGATGTGCCGAATGTTGTACACGTGTAGCTCGGCGCGCGAGAAATCCCGCCGCGCGAAGTCGGGCTTGGCGCTAAGCGAGTCGGCCGTCTCCGATGCAACGATGTCCGTCACCTTCTTTCGGCAGTGGACCACGTATTTCTGTATCGACGGTCGATCGTAAACGGAAACGGGCTCGCGGTATTCTAGTTGCTCGTAATCGCCGAAGAAATCGGCGTTGTCGCGGTGAAACGGCTGTTCGCGAAAGGACGCCTCGTTGGGGCCGAGGTAATAATCCGCGAAGAACAACGTGTGAAACGCGCACAGAGAAAACGGGTAGATCCCGATCCGCATGTCCCAGGCGGATTCGGGGCACTTGTCAATGCACGTACTCAGCGTGCAAAGCGCGGCCTCGTATTGGTTCGCGATTAGTTTCTTGTATGTGTCGAGCATGAGCAAAGCCTCCAACTCGGTTTCTGAAACTACGTTGCCGCTGCCGGTAAACACTCGGCACAGATCGAGGGCAGGGTAGAGCGATTGCTTTCCCTCGTAGTGTCAATCCCGTATTTAGC
>JADFIX010000075.1 GCA_022566435.1 Planctomycetota bacterium | reverse complement strand
CTTGGTCGGAGGAGCCACGGCCAGGGTCGGTGCCATAGCCTGGAGAACTCCGAATACTCCTTGTCGAACATCTTGCCGAAGCACTCAAATCGAAATCCTCTCCACGGGGTTCTGCGTGACTTCGTGGTCTCGTCGGTCGTAGAGGTCCGTGGTGCGAGAGTCTGAGTGGCTCTTCGGCGTATCAACGAGCCCAGCGGCTTCGATGTATTCAAGAAGCCAATCCCGGTATTCTCACGTCTCACCCATAGACCACCTGCGGGACTCAGGCGTGAATCTTTCGTCGCGTTCGCAAACGGGCGAAGTCGGGCCGAGGCTGTGGTCGCCGGGCGTTCTCACAACTTGACGTTCGCCGGCGGCTCGATAGGCTTGATTGTCTCGTGTTCATTCCCTGCGCGAATCGACTGAGGAACAATCATGCAAGAGATACTCGATAAACTCGGGATCGGATCGGTAGTGCCCGGCGGGTTTTGTGGCGAATGGCTCGGTGGCGGCGAAAAGCTCGACTCCGTGTCACCTATCGACGGCAAGACCATCGCCTCGGTCACGCAGGTGACGGTAGATGACTATGACCGAATCGCCGCCCGCGCTCAGGAAGCCTTCCTGAAATGGCGGACCATGCCCGCACCGGCCCGCGGCGAAACCGTCCGCTGCTTGGGCAACGCCCTTCGAGACGTAAAGAGCGAACTCGGTGCGCTGGTGACTTGGGAAATGGGAAAGATCCGCGCCGAAGGAGAAGGCGAGGTCCAGGAGATGATCGACATTTGCGACTTCGCCGTCGGGCTCTCTCGCCAGCTCTATGGACTGACCATGCCCTCCGAACGACCCGGGCACCGCATGTACGAACAGTGGCATCCACTCGGCGTCGTCGGCGTGATTTCCGCCTTCAACTTCCCCGTCGCCGTCTGGTCGTGGAATGTCGCCTTGGCCGCCGTTTGCGGCGACGCGTCCGTGTGGAAGCCGTCGTCTACGACCCCGCTCACCGCGATCGCATGCACCAAAATCGCAGAAAAAGTCTGCCGCGAGACGGGCGCCGATCCGGCCATTTTCAGCCTCGTGGTCGGACGCGGAAGCACCGTCGGAGAACGATTGATCAACGACCGCCGCCTTCCACTGGTTTCCGCCACGGGAAGCTGCCAGATGGGCTACCGTGTCGGCGCCGCGGTGGGTGAAAGGCTTGGCCGGACGATCCTGGAACTCGGGGGAAACAACGCCATCGTCATCACCGCCGAAGCTGATTTGAAAATGGCGGTTCGGGCGACGCTCTTCGGTGCGGTGGGCACGGCCGGGCAGCGTTGCACGAGCACGCGACGGATCATTATTCATAAGTCCGTGCGTGATGCGTTCGTGGACCAGCTCGTCTCGGCCTACAAGCAAGTGCGCATCGGCAACCCCATGGAATCGGACACCGTGATGGGTCCGCTGATCGACACCGGGGCGGTCGACACCATGATGAAAGCGATCGAGCGCATCAGGGCGGAGGGTGGCGAGGTGCTGTATGGCGGCGAAAAACTGTCGGGCGACCGCCATACGGGCGGCTGCTACGTCACGCCGTGCATCGCCGCGGCGAAAAATGAATACAAGATCGTACAGGAAGAAACGTTCGCCCCGATCCTTTACATCATTCCTTATGCGACACTGGACGAGGCGATCGCCCTGCACAACGGTGTGCCTCAGGGATTGAGTTCCGCGATTTTCACGCGAAATCTGCTCGAGGCGGAGCAGTTCCTGACCTGCGCGGGTAGCGATTGCGGCATCGCCAATGTCAACATCGGCACCAGCGGCGCGGAAATCGGCGGCGCGTTCGGTGGCGAGAAGGAGACGGGCGGCGGACGCGAGTCCGGCTCGGATGCCTGGAAGGCGTACATGAGGCGGCAGACGAATACGATCAATTACACGACCGAGCTGCCGCTGGCGCAAGGTATCAAGTTTGGAGATTGAGCGGATATCGCCTCCATGGCAAAGAGACGACATAATGTCGCCGAACTTGTCGAACGTGCACGCCGGAAGCGTGACGACTTTCCATCGGCACGCAACGACGGTCTGCCGTCGTCGCGCGAAATAATATGAAATTCCTCACTCTCGAAACATTTCGCTTGGGACTCAAGAATCTGAAACTGCACAAGCTGCGGTCGCTGCTGACGTCGCTCGGTATTATTTTCGGCGTGGCCGCGGTGATTTGTATGCTGTCGATCAGCGAGGGCGCCTCGGCCGATGAAATGCGGATGATCAAACTTCTGGGCACGAAAAACGTGATCGTCAATTCGGTCAAGCCGTCAAAAACGAAAGAGGTAGCCCAAGGCAACACGAACTTGGTGGAATTCGGCGTCACTCGCGACGACTTCTCGATCATCGAGAAGACGATTCCTCATATCCGCCATATTGTGCCGCTCAGGACCGTCGCGTACCAGGCCAGACACGGTGAGCACGAGGCCGCGATTCAAACAATCGGCACGACACCCGCCTTCTTCAAGATCGTGAACATCGGATTGGAGCAAGGCCGCGCCCTGGTTAGCCAGGACATGAGCGGAACGTCGAACATCTGTGTCATCGGGCAGGAAGTTCGCCAGGCTTTGTTTCCTGCCAAAGACCCGATGGGCGAAACGATCCTCATCGCACGTTATCCGACCGCCGTGCCGTTTGAAGTCGTCGGTATTTTGAGATGGGTCAGGACCGCGGGAGCGCCTGCCCGAGGCGTAGATCAGCGAAACCTCAATAACGAAATCCTAATCCCCTTTTCGACCGCCGAGAGTCAATTCGGGGAAACCACTCGCAAAGTCGGCGCGGGCTCGCGCGAGTACATCAAGATGCAATATTCCGGCCTTTACATCACCGCCGACGAGTTAGTGAACGTGCTGCCGGTCTCCAAAATGGTGGAGCGAGTCTTCAAGCATGGTCACGCAGAACTCGACTACGAGATCAAGGTTCCGCTCGCTCGTTTGGAACTCGCAAAACGTAAAGCGAGAAACAAGAAATTCACACTCGGCTTTATCGCCGGTGTTTCCCTGCTCGTCGGTGGAATCGGCATTATGAACATCATGCTTGCGACGGTCACCGAGCGGACACGGGAGATCGGAATCCGTCGGGCACTGGGCGCAAAGCAGCGACACATTGCCGTTCAGTTTCTCGTGGAAACGGTCGTCCTCTCCACAGGCGGTGGGATGATCGGCGTTCTTTTAGGCGTGACCAGCGCACACCTTATTTCTCAATGGGCCGAGTGGCAGACGATCGTCAGCCTCTGGTCTGTCGGCGTGAGCTTCTGCCTGTCGGTTCTTGTCGGCATCTTTTTCGGTATGTACCCAGCCATGTCCGCCGCAAAACTAGATCCGATCGAAGCCCTGCGCCACGAGTAGACACCGAAAGATTCTCGTTTCTCAGCCATGAGCGGCCAGAAAAGACCGGTCTTAGGGCGCGTTACGAGATTATCGGACGAATACTTGTCAGACCACGCGCCATGTGGTATACTTCCACTGCAGTTGGTACCCCCCAGCAGTTTAATCTCCCCGATTGCGAGACCGGTATCGGCGCAGGGTTTTGCGCCGCATAGCGAGCACTGTTTCAGTGCGACAGGTTTTTGCGGACCTTTTGCGCTCCAGAGGCCTGGAGTAAACGTAGAAGGTAATGACCGCGGGATGTTCCCTGGAGGGAGCGGCTGGCCCGGAAGAAGATCTTGGGTCGGAAGGAGTATTGTCATGGCCGCTATCGTTTTGGATGCAGTAACGAAAGAAACCGTCGTTAACACCCTACCTGCGCTTAAGCCGCCACACGATTCGCTCGTTCGGTCGCTCTCGGCGGAGGATCAGGTTCTCCTCACCCGTCTATTGACGGAGCCAGCGTTTTTCGTCGATCACCCGGACTTCGACAAAGCCGAGACGGAGAAAATTCTTCTCGGCAGTTCGGCGCGACTGATCCATCGTCTCGCGACGCGATTCGTCGAAGAACCGGACGAGATTAGCGACGCCGTCGCCGCAGGAGAACGAGTCCCGGCGCTCACCCACGAAAAAGAGAAACATCTTTTCATGCGATTCAACTTCGCACGACGAGAAATCACGAAGGCGCTCGAGGAATCTACCAAAAAGCCGCTCACCGCGGCGGCGACAAGGCGAATGCTCGCCTGGGGGTATCGCGTGCTGGCGACGCGAAGCGTCATCGTACGGGTCAACCTACCGCTCGTGCTGGCGATGGCCAAAAGAACGCGCCTCACCCACATTGACTTCAATGAAATGATCAGCGAGGGAAATATGGCCCTCTTGCGGAGCGTCGAGAAGTTTGACTGCGGCAGGGGGTTCAAGTTCAGCACCTACTCCTGCCGCGCGATTCTCAAGAGCTTCTCCCGCGTCGCCATGAGGGCGAGCAGATATCGCGGTCGGTTCCCCACGGAATTCGATCCATCCATGGAGCGGAGTGACTACGCGGACACGAAACGGGCCGGCGTCAAGGCCGACTGCGTTGACGAATTGAAGGACATTCTCGTGGCCAACATCGCCGACCTGAGCACCGTGGAACTCACGGTCATCAACGAGCGATTCGCCATCGGCAAGCCCGATTTCGGCGATGATACGTCGCCCAAGACCCTCGAACAGGTGGGCCACCTGATCGGCGTCACGAAGGAACGTGTGCGTCAAATTCAAAACAAGGCGTTGAAGAAAATACGGCTGGCACTCGAAGAGCAGTACCTGGCGGCATGACGTCCGCCCCCTGCCGGCCGAACGACACAACTGCCATGCCATGAACACGCCGCGATCCGGCACCGAGCCGGCCGCGGCGTTTCCGCTTTGGATTTCGCCCCGTGCATGTCGATCCTCTCTGTATGACGGAACTCGGGCGAGGACGGAATTCGGCGAATCAGTCTGATTCGACCGGCGGGTCCGGCGAGGTGATGGGAGGTCGGCATGCGGGTTTTGGCTCGGTATGAGGTTTCTTGCGGCGGACCGATCCTGGCGATCGCCGCTTCACTGGCCTTATCAGGATGTGGTCCTGCGATCAATCTCAATACCACAACGAATCTTCCCGCGGATGAATGCCCATTGCTCGCAGAAGAAATAATCGGCCTGACCCAGCAACTCATCCAACTCAGCGACGAAACGGGTGAAATCGACGTCGACTTTACGTGCCGGCTGACCGCAGCCCAGCTTCGCCTCCTGGACCTTGCTTGCCCCGGGGCGGTCTTTCCGGTGGGTGTGGACCGAGACTCGCTCTTGTCACTGCAAGCGGAATTCAATTGTCCGGCTGAGTAAGAAGCGACGTCAATCGATCCGCATACTGCGCGCATGCCCCGGACTCACATTTCTCCCGGAAGAAGTCGATCGCCATCTCCCCAGCCTGCATTCGCCCAGTGGAAAGCAGTAGCCGCGCGGTCAGACCATAGGTCCATGGGTTGTCCGGCTGACGCTCGTGAAAGATCTCGAGGGCGAGAAGAAGCCGCCGATGCGATTCCAATCTGCGCGGCACGACCGTACAGAATCGCTCCACCTGCGCCGCCGCCGATTCGGCCCGGCCTTCCAGCAAAGCGGCATAGGCCAGAATGGCGAAGGCCATGGGATTCGGTGAATCCAGTTCCGCATGTGATCGAGCCGCCTCGACATCGCCCGTGTCACCTGTCAACACGGCCGCCCACGTGGCGAACAGGCGACCTTCCGACGAATCCGGATTCGCGCGGATGAACTCGTCCCAAGTACCGGGTGTTTCCTCCGATCTTCCGTGTGCCACAAGTGCGTCGTTAAGCGCGACGAGCTGCTCAAACGACTCCAGACCGCTCTTGACCGCGATCGTGAGATACGCGCCCGCCCGCCCCGGGTCGCTGCTGTTCTGATAAAGCAGCGCTAAATTCAAGGCCGCCGTCGCTTGTGAGGCATCTTGTTGCAGCGATCTGTGGTAGGCCTCCATGGCTTGCTTCGGCCTCCCCAGTGTACTATGAACGACGCCCAAATCGGCCCAGGCGTCGGCGTTCTCCGGCATCCATGCCAGCAGGTCGACGAGGCGCCGCCCCGCTTCGGCGAGTGAGTTCTGGGTCCCTTTTTCGATATCCAATTCCGTCAGTCCAAGCACGCCGGAGACATCGTAGGGATTGTTCTCGATCGCTTGCTGGAACTTCCCGCGGGCATCTTCAGACCGCCCCAAGCGGCGATACAAGTTCGCGAGCCGTATGACGCGGGGGTTCGCCAAGGGTGCGTCCTCTACGGACGCTTCGATCCAAGAGAGCCCTTCGTCCGATCGGCCCATTTCATCCAGTCGTATGCCTAGCGCGTACTTGGCTCTCGAGTTCTTGGGTTCAGTTTCAATCGCTTCCCGTAAGCTCGCCACACCCTGCGCCATATTTCCCAGCTCGAATTGAGATTGTCCGATAATCATGAGCGCCATACTTTTGGCACTGACTTTATCGTGGGCGAACTCTCTCCGTGCCAGATCGATGGCGGTTTCGTATCGCCCCTCGTCATAGGCGAGGGATGCCGCGCGCTCCCATACGTGCGGGGTCTCGGGAAACAGACTGGCAATGCGCTCGCATTTCAGAGTCTTCGAAGAGTAGAACGACGCCGTGTGCCAGCTCGTCGCGATCATGACCGACGGTAACACCAAGCCGAACGACACCCCGAATGCAGTCTTCATAGAACGCGATCTGAGCGACAAAACCGACGTGACGAGCCTTTGCCCCACAAGGCTTACAACCCAAGCGAGACCGATGATCGGCAGATACATGTAACGATCCGCGGCCAGCGCATTGCGGGCAGGCACCAGTGGCAGGGTGGATGCAATCGTAGCGAAGAACCATAGCCAGCCGAACACAGCCTGGCGGCGCAAGCGGATCGTCCAAACCGCGACGGCCATCGACAGAAAGACGGTAAGCGTCGCCCACCGAATCGTCGGATCGGACCATTGAACGAGATACGGTGAGGGATACCAACTCGAAAGCCCGGTGGGCCAAAGCATGTGGCGAAAGTACCACGACAGCGTAAGCATCGATCGCGCGATACGAGAGCCGTGCAACTGCACGCCGGCGCCCTTGAACATGCCGGCATCTTCCGTCGCACCGAGATTCACCATCACAAACACCGCGGTAATGGCCGCACTGATCATCCAGACCGCGAAGAATCGGGCATTGAGCCGCGATCCCTGCACGAAGGCCACCACGACAAGAAGTACCGGCAGCCCGATACGGATCTTGCTGATCGCGCAGAAAGTCACGAACAAAATCGTCCAAATCGCCCACCGCCAGCGCCCTTCTCGCAACCATCGCTCAAAGGTCAAAAGCGAAATCAGGGCAAAAAGCGTGGAAAGAAGCATCATGCGTCCATTGATCCAGGCCACCACTTCCGACTGAAGCGGATGGATGGCGAAGATCATGGCGGCCACGGTGGCCAATAGATAACGAGACGCGTTCGCCTCCTTTCGGTGAAACGACGCAATGACCAACCAAACGAGAACGACGTTCACACCGTGCAATAAGATGTTCGTCAGGTGAAAAAGCCACGCCCCGCCCCTGCTGGATTCGTCAAAGAGCCCGAAAGCGTTCGCGATGGCAAACTCGCATTGGAAACTGAGCATCGGCAGGGGTTGATACAGATCGCGGTGAATGATACGGAACAATTTCACGGCGTGCGCGGTCGAGGGGTGATTCACGAGCACATGATTGAGAACCAATGACTGGTCATCGCCGCCCACGAAGCCACCGCCGATTGTCGGTGCGCCCATGATGACGGCGGTCAATACCACGAGCGCGATCAGCCATCCCGCCTTGGTGCGAACGGGTCGCGCGGTCGAATGAGAAGTCGCCGTCGTGCTTGCGTCCTTGACCATCAGTCTACGATTCTCTTCTCGATTGCCGCAGTATTCAAGCCGCTTGGACGATTGTAGCCAATCGCCGGGTTGTCGCCATGCGGCAACTTGACCCCCGCGATCGTGAAGCGACGCAGGCTTGTTCGCGTTTCGTGAACTGGATGAAGCGTTCCGCCTGACGGAATGGGAAACGACCGTGCCCTCCGATCCGCGCCATGAGAAGAACAGGCAGCACACTTTTTTGGCCATGTGGCCACCGAGCGTCTATGGCCGCCCGGCCGGCGATGAAAATGTCAACGATGCCGAACCCTGGGGCATCGACACCGCCGTGCGCCGTGCCGATTGCGGCCGTGCGAAAGAGAAGGAGGCCGCGTCCACCGGCGAGATGATTCGGTTCGAGACCGACATGCTAAGTTCGACAGAGAACCTGACGGCGCTGTTGGACTTGTATCAGTAGTGCGCACCGTTGCACAAGGTGAATCCGGAACGAGAGAGGCAGGCACGAAACACGGCGTTACGGGCCGTGTTCAGTTGAATCGAGCGGTTCATTAGGGTACGATTGCAGATCGAGACCTGACAAATGGGAATCCCTGTGTTTTCGTTTCCAAAACGGCCCTGCGAATCTACTAACAGGCTGCGGGTGTCAGTGTTCGGAGTCATGGTGCCGGGTTCCACGCGGAATCCTGGGAAGCGGCGCGTCGCGGGTCCGTTGCTGCGAGCCCTGAGCCTCATGCTGGTCGCGGCACTGCCCCGCTGCGCCGATACGAGTGAATTCGCACCCGCGAGCAATGTCAACCCCGATCCGAACATCTTCGAGACAGCGCTGAGGGCCGACGAGGCGATGCGCGTTCTGACACGATCGCGTCCTCTCGCGGGACTGCAGGCGCTCTACACGTTCCAGAAAGGAAGCGGCCTCACGGTGTTCGATGTATCCGGGGTCGCACCCGCGATGAATCTGACCATCGAGGACGTGGATCGAGTCACCTGGCTACAAGGCGGTGGTCTCTCCATCGATGCCCCCACGATCGTCGAGACCTTCGCCCCTGCGGACAAGATCATCCAGGCTTGCATGAGCACCGACGAGTTGAGCATCGAGGCGTGGATCGTACCCGCAAACATCACCCAGGATGGTCCCGCTCGCATCGTGGCACTGACGGGAAACCCCATAGACCCCTCGAATTTCATGGTGGGCCAGGGGCTCTGGGGTAGTCAGCCCTCCGATCTGATCACCGCACGCTGCCCGCTGAACGACCACCTGAAGGCCACGAACACGCCTCCGGGCTCTCTTGCCGGCGGATTGACGCACGTCGTTTTCACGCGGCAGTTCTCCACGAATACAAATCGGGTCTACATCAACGGGAATCTGGTCGCCTCCTCGGAGCGCCTCGGGGATTTCTCCGATTGGGATCCAACGTACCACCTAAATGTGGCGAATGACCAAACGCGCGATCGCCCGTGGCTGGGAGTGTTCAAGCTCATCGCCATCTACAGTCGACCTCTTACGGAGGAGGAGGTCGCCGAGAACTTCGACGCGGGGCCGGATGCCGGCGGCGTGGTTCCCTCCGAAATCTCCATCGACAAGACGCCGGATTTTCAGGCGGTGATCGGCGGCACGGACGCAAGCTTTAGTCTGATCGTCCAGAACCCAGGCAACTCGGATCTGAGCAACGTGATCGTCACCGATCCAGAGTGCGACACGCCCGTCACGTTCATGGGTTTGGACGATGGCGACATGATCCTGCAGCCCGGGGAAACCTGGATCGACACCTGCACGGTGAATAACGTGACCGCCGATTTCACCAACACGGCCGATGTTCTGGCCGACG